>CAJXIY010000001.1 GCA_913054495.1 uncultured Gammaproteobacteria bacterium
CACCCAGCGCGTTCTACACAGCAAATACTGGACCCCACGAGTTCAATCTCGAAGTCCAATAAGCTACCGGTATCACTAATTCCGGCAAATGTAACCAGCATCACATAAGCGGAAGTATTCGCTGGACTATTCACCGCCATCGGCAACAATGTATTAAGCAAGTGCAATGCCGTACCGTGCCGGGCGAGGTATTTACAATGTGGACCCTCAAGCTACCATGGCTTTCCCCGAGGCAGGACTTGAGTAGAGAGAAACCTGTTATTCACCGCTCTCGCTTTTCGCCTGTCACCTCCACGTCTTCTCGTATTCCCCGCTGCGCAGCGGCGTCTTTGCTCTGCTTGCTGGCTTCGATTGCACTGGCATCGGAGCACGCTGCTATGGGAATGAAAACCAATGCCGATGGTAGCGCCAGTATCAGCATCAGCGCGCCCCACACCTTCGCCTCTGTTTTTCTGGACGGTGATGTATACAACAGTGACTACAGCCTCGAGATTGCAGCAGAAGATCGTGGCCAGTTGGCCAGTATTTTCATGGCAGGCACATTCAACGGCGACTGGCATTTGAAGTCTGCCAGCGGCTGGAATGCCTGGGACCCTGTCACCGAGCAGCTAACGCCTTTTGCCGAAGCAGTCCTGACTGAGGTGGTGGATATCGAAGCTTTCACGAATTCCTACCTGGCGGCAGGCGACTATGTAATCTATGCCGCTTATCAGCTTGCAGGGCAGGACCTGGTGGTCGCTCTGAACCCTCTAGCTTTTGAGGTGCAGGCTGCGAATGCAGATAGCTTGCATCGCTTCGCGTCGGACGCGGCCATGGAAGCCTATTTGAAGCAGGGTCTGGAGACCAGCGCGTCGGATCAGGCCTATGCCGAACTGGAGGCCAGTACCCTGGACGCAGTCGACGGCAGTATTGCCGCTGATGCGGCGGACCGCGTATCCACCACCAATCTGCAGGAAGGCGATGTGGATGAAGCCGACACTATCAAGACCGATGGCAGTCACCTGTTTATGCTGCGCAACTGTGCCACCAAAACTTGCCTGGTCACCTATGAACTCGATGGGTCGGCGGCGACGGCCAGCGAGTTGTCGAGTCTGGAACTGACCACCACGTAAACAGTTGATGGCTTGTACCTGATTCAAGACCGGGCGCAAGGCAACGATCTGCTGGTAACCGTGGGAGGCAGAAACTCGTACACCAGTAGGTGGCTTGACGTCTGGTATTGGACCAGTAATGAAACCCACGTCGAATTTCTGGACGCCAGCGATCCGGCGGCGCTGGTTTCGCTGGAGACCCTCAGCATCGAGGGGCAATTGGTTTCCAGTCGCAGAATTGGCGACGTGCTCTACTTGGTTACCCGATACACACCGTACCTGGCGGGTTACGAAACTTATGCCTACAGCGATGAGTCCCGACAAAATAACGCTGAGCTATTGACTGGCAGTACCCTCGATGACCTGCTGCCCAAGGTCACCGATTCCCAGCAGCAGGTAAGCAATCTGATCGACAGCAGCGATTGTTACCTGCCCACCAGGTCGCTGGATGTGAACAGCGATCCTTCCATCATTACCGTTACCGCGATTCCACTGGCTGCACCAGGTGAGCAGCAAAGCACCTGTTTTCTGGGCGATTCGGAAACCCTGTACATGACCGCCGAGTCCCTCTACCTGGCGACCACCCAGTATAACTATCAGACATTCAGCACCGCGGCATTGGTGTACGACCCTCAGCACACTACCGCGATTCACAAGTTTGCCCTGCAGGGCGGGGGCATCGAATATCGCGGATCGGGGCAGGTGAGGGGGCATCTCGGCTGGGCCGAGGACAAGAAATCGTTTCGCATGGGGGAAAATGGTGACTATCTCAATATCGTGACATCGATAGGTGACACCTGGGGTCAGACCTCCAGTACCCGGCTTACGGTGTTGAAGGAAGCTTCTCAGGGCAATGCATTGCAGGTGGTCAGTGTAATCGACGGCATCGGCAAGCCAGGTGAACGTCTGTACGCCGCTCGTTTCCTCGGCAACCGGGCTTACCTGGTGACCTTCCGTTTGACCGATCCACTGTATGTAGTCGATCTGAGCGATCAGGAAAACCCGGTCATCGCCGGCTCCCTGGAAATTGAAGGCTACTCCGATTACCTGCACCCCATCAGCGAGTCCTTATTGCTGGGTATCGGCAAGGACGCCATCTTCGATGATACTTCGTCGGATTTCGGTGGCGGCCGCGGGGCCTGGTACCAGGGCTTGAAACTATCCCTGTTCGATGTGAGCGATCCCGCTAATCCCAGCGAGGTGGCGGCCCTGGTACTGGGTAAACGGGGCACCGAACCCGCGGTGTTGAGCGACCATCATGCCCTGTCGTTCCTGCCGGCCAGCGGCACAGAACCGGCACGCCTGGCAATTCCTGTCGATCTTAATGACACCATACCGAGTTCGACATCCTTTAATCCCGCACTCCCCAATGCCTACTACGACTATACTCATAGCGGCTTGTACAGTTTTGAGATCGATGCCGAAGGGATCACCCAGGCTGGCATTATTTTTGGAACCCAGCTCGGGTCGAATTTATTCTACGGAGAGTATACCGACCGATCCATATTGTTGAATGACGCGGTATTCTATATCCATCAGGGTGAGGTGTTGTCATCGAACTGGGGAGAACAATAAAACCGGGGGCAGTACGGGTCGCCGTCAAGTCTGATCTCCGTAACTTTAGTTCGCAGCATAAATATAAAACCAGCAATACTACCCGCAAAGTCCCTATGGTAGGATTTGACACCATGAGAGCACTAACGCGAATAGCAAGCCTCGCTGTAACCCTGGCGATATCCTTGTCCGGGTTCTCAAGCTGGGCCGCAGAGGCCAGGGTGGCGATCGACGTCGCCTCGCTGGGACCGCAGATCGGTGAGCGGGTACCCGATTTTGCCCTGCCAGACCAAGCTGGCCGAATTCAGACCCTTGATTCGATCCGTGGCCCGAACGGTACCATGCTGCTGTTTCACCGTTCGGCGGATTGGTGACCCTACTGTAAAGCGCAACTCGTGGAGTTGCAGGGCCGCATGGAAGAACTTAAGAACTCTGGTATTGGTATCGCAGCGATTAGCTACGACTCACCCGCCGTACTCGCCGACTTCGCCGAGAGGCGCGGAATTACATATCCGTTGCTGGCGGACGTAGGCTCGTCGGTGATCACGGAATTCGGTATTCTCAATACCGTGGCGGCAGAAGGCATGGGTCCCAACCAGGATGATCCCGGCGTTATTGCCGATGTCGCGAAGTATGTGTCCGTCTTTGGCTCCACTCAAGCAATTGTAGGCACCCCCTTTCCTGGCACTTTCATGCTCGACGCCCAGGGTCACGTCAGCTCGCGTTTCTTCGAGGAGTTCTACCGAGAACGCAATACCACGTCGAACGTGATGTTGAAACTGGGCATCGGTCTGTCTCCCATAGCCGCGATTACGGGAGAGACCACGCAGTTAAAGTTCACCGCCTACCCCAGCAATACCACGGTGTTCGTCGGTACCCGTTTTTCCATCGCAGTCGACGTAGAACCGGGTCCAGACATGCATGTATACGCGCCGGGCGCGGAGACCTTGGGTTACCGCGTCATCGGACTCAATCTGACTCCCTCCAGCCATCTCCGTTTCGAGCCAGTTGAATTTCCAGAGTCGGAGATCTATCACTTCGAGCCGCTCGACGAATACGTGCCCGTGTATCTACGTCCGTTTACGTTGTTGCAGGAAGTCGTGGTTGAGGCCTCTGTCGCGGCAGCATCTGCTCTGGAAGACATTGACACACTGACCCTGACGGGTAGCTTTGACTACCAGGCCTGCGATGACGAATTCTGCTTTAATCCGGTCTCGGTCCCGCTGACCTTCACCCTCGATTTAGAAGTCCATGATAATCAGTGATATGGGGTCAGGTCATGCAAGTTGACACAATCATCGAATTCATCCCTTGCTAAACATCCCACGCCGCAGGAAACTAGTAAGCCCCGTCGTGGCTATTGAACGAATCATCATGAATCAATATCGAGTCTTAAAACCACTTTTCGTACTGCTCCTCCTGGCCTGCGGTCACGCCAGCGTGCAAGCACAAACGCAGCAGGCAAGCCAGATCAGCATCGGCAATGGCGAGAACAACTGGATTACGGTAGAAGGTGTTATCCGGGATCAATCAACGCTGACGTTTTCAGAAGTGCAGATTGCTGGCGATGGCTGGTTGGTGATACATCCCTTCGAAGACGGAGCCCCCAACGGGGATAAATATGTCGCCTCAACCTACCTCGAAGACGGCAAAAATCTCAACGTGAGCATCAATGTCCACAAAGGACTCGTCACCGGTGAGATGTTTATCGTGATGCTGCACCGGGATGTAAACGAGAACAAGGTACTGGACTTCGTTTTTATCGACGATCAAAACGTGATGGATACCGCCGTGTTCGAAGGCAGCACAATGATCGGTCATGCCATCGCCGCACCCTAGTCAATAAATTAGGCAAGCCAGGCTTGAGCAGTTCACGACTAACGGGCTGAGTAATGCTGCCTGCTGCAAGCTGAAGAGTTTGTGTTCGTGTCGTTGAACAAAACTACTTGAAATAACCCCGTCTCCTCCCTCATGTCCAACAACGCTTCTCACGACTACGATGTCATCATTCTGGGTGCAGGTGCCGCCGGTTTGCTGTGTGCAATTACCGCCGCTAACCGTGGTCGGCGCGTGTTGGTGCTGGAGAGAGCGAACAAAATTGGTAAGAAAATATTGATGTCGGGAGGCGGGCGCTGCAATTTCACCAACCGCTTTGTGGAGGCCGAGCACTTTATTTCCAACAACCCGCATTTCTGTAAATCGGCGTTGAGTGCTTATACCCCGAGGGATTTCATTGCCCTGGTTGAGAAGCATGGTATCGAGTATGAAGAACGCCGGCACAGTCAATTATTTTGCCAGCATTCGGCTAAAGACATCCTCACCATGCTGGTTGATGAATGTGAGCTATCCGGCGTAGAGATACGCACCCACTGTGATATCAATCGTGTCGAGGTTCTGGAACGAAATTCGAAGAAGCCACACTATCGCGTTGAAGTGGAGCAGGGCCAAGCCACAACCAGGAAATTATCAGGAATGAATTGTCAGTCACTCGTGGTTGCCAGCGGCGCGCTGTCGGTACCATCTTTAGGTGGCAGCGGTCTTGGTTACAAGATCGCCAGGCAGTTTTCTCTGCCGCTTACCGAGAGGCGAGCCGGACTGGTGCCGTTTATGTTTACTGATTCCATCAAGCCCCTGTGCGGGCGTCTGTCCGGGTTGTCCCTGGAAGTTGAAGTCAGATGCAATGCACAGGTTTTTACCGAACAGTTGCTATTTACTCATCGCGGCATCAGTGGTCCGGTCATACTGCAAATTTCCAATTACTGGCGTGCCGGCGATGAAATCAGAATCAATCTTTTGCCCGCAACCGATGTCGGCGAGTGGCTATTACAGATCAAGCGGGAAAAAGTAAAAACCCGGCTAAAAACCTTACTGCGACAGAAGCTCGCTAAATCGCTGGTAAATGAACTAGAGGCGCTATGGTGGCCACGGTTTGCCCACACCCCAATAGTTGAACTTTCTGCCACCCAGTTGCGAGTCATAGGACGGCAAATTAATGCCTGGCACCTGAAGCCATCGGCTACGGAAGGCTATCGTACCGCCGAAGTAACGCTGGGTGGTGTCGATACTGACGCCATCAGTTCCAAGACCATGGAGGTAAAAGCACAGGCGGGGCTCTATTTTGTGGGTGAAGTGCTGGATGTTAGCGGTCATCTGGGTGGCTTTAATTTTCAGTGGGCATGGTCCTCCGGCTATGTGGCGGGGCAGGTTGCGTAGGGGCTCAGCCATGAGGGGACCGGAAGTCCTTGAAAAGCCGTGGATTGACCAGGACCACATCAGGCCTATCCGGACCAGCCCCAGAGCTAGTTCAGAGTGAGAACAAACGGGTGCTTGCAAAGGCTAACAACTCTGTCGCTGAAAATAGTAACTTTGTCCTCTTTTTAGCACCTTGTGCCTGCAAAAGTGCTACATTTGGAGCCGATCCGAGAAACTTCCAGAGCCGGCACCCGCAGTAAGGCGCAGCGATGCAGAGCCAGGCCTGGAACACTAATCTCAAAACAGGGGATGGAACTATGAAAGATTCTAATAAGATGCTGTTGACGGGGCTGCTAGCTTTGCTTGCTTTTCCGGCGATCTCATTCGGCCAGACCGGAGAAATTACATTCCATAAAGACATCGTACCTATCTTGCAGCGTAGCTGCCAGAACTGTCACCGGATTGGCGGCGGCGGTCCGATGTCTCTGGTAACTTACGATGAAGTGGCGCCTTTCGCCGGCTTGATTGAATTTAAGACCGGTTTGCGTGACCGGGCCGGTGCCATGCCACCGTGGTATGTCGAGAAGAACATCGGCATACAGCGCTTTAAGAATGACACCTCCCTCAATGATGAAGAAATTGCTGCCATATCTACCTGGGCGAGAAGCGGAACACCGGAAGGAGACCCTGCGGATGCACCGGAGCCGCTGGTTTTCGACGACAGCATAAAATGGAAAGCCGGCACTCCGGATCTAGTCGTCAAACTGGGTGAGCTTACCAAGCTGGCTGGAACTGCCGACTGGTGGGGCGAGATTGAGCCGGTGCCAACCGGGATGACCGAAGACCGCTATGTAAAATCGGTGGAGGTCATTGAGGTAAACGACATCGACATGACACAACTCTCTGGCACCGTCGGCGGTCGTTATATCTTCCACCATATGCTCTGGTTTACGGCACAAATGGACAGCGAAGGAAACGTTCAGCGTGGCTTCAATCCACCATGGCCGGTACATGAAGTCGGGCGTAATGCGGATATTTTTGATGATAAAACGGGGCGTCTTTTACAGGCAGGATCTGCGATTATTTCTGACTCGATTCATTTGCACTCCAACGGCAGAGATACTACCGCCCACCTGGAGATTGGTTTCATCTTCCAAGACCGGGACTTCGAGCCCAAGTATAGAGATTCGATCTTTTTTACCGGCAATGGTGTCGATATAAGCGTGGTTCCGAATCAGACAGATCAGGAACTGCATGCCTATAGTATTCTCCCAGCCCATACCAAGATCGTCTCTTTCGAGCCCCATTTGCATGCCCCTGGCACTCGTATGTGTCTGGAGGCGATCTGGGGTCATCAGGTCGAAACCCTGTCCTGTGTAGGCTACGACCATAACTGGGTGCGTACCTATCAATTTGAGGATTCCGCGGCACCACTTTTACCCGAAGGCACCATTCTTCATATCACTGGTTATATGAACAACACGGACACCAATATGAATATCCCGGACCCGCGCAACTGGCAGGGATCCGGTAACCGATCTACGCAGAACATGTTTCTCGATCTCGGTATCCGGGTGACCATGAATGAGGAGCAATTCCTGGAAGCCATGGCGGAGAGGCGTGAGGTACTCAATATGGGACCGAATGACCATGTCATTGGCTGCCCTCTGTGCGGTGCAACTTTGGTATCACCGATCGAAGCAGAAGATTAAATGGAGACAGACCACGTTTCCCGTTTATACAATTGAGGATATTAGAGAAAATGAAACTACTAGCCAATGAATTGAGCATGGGTATGAAATTTCTACTGCTCGGCCTGTTGTTCCTGGTTACAATCCCTCTGCTGCAGGCAGAAACATTTATGCAAAGCAGACCTGTCTGGCCTGCCTTCGAGGGTTGGCGCCCCAATCCTGATGGAACCTTCAATCTTATGTTCGGTTACATGAACGAAAATTGGGAACAACAGCCCTTCGTGGAAATTGGAGATAGTAATTTTTTCTCACCGGGTGAACCGGACCAGGGTCAGCCGACCAATTTTTTCCCGCGCCGCAATCGCTTCACTTTCGAAGTATCGGTGCCCGCCGATTGGGGTGATAGGGAATTGGTGTGGACGCTGAATGTTAATGGTGTAGAAGCCAAGGCTTATGGGACGCTGAAACCGGATTACCTGGTGGATAATATGGTAATTGCGTCTGAAACCGGTTCTTTGGGTATTGGGGTCAGTAGTCCTGAATCCAGAGCCAATATCCCTCCGGTACTCACAATTCAGGGCGATGAAGTTCGCACGGCCGAGGTTGGTGAAGCGATTACACTGGTGGTTCAGCTTGAGGATGATGGGCTGCCAAGGTCCAGAAGCAGTTCTACCAGGAGTGAAAGCGATCTGCTGCGCGTTCTGTTTCGCGCTCCCCAAAAACCTACGGTAAACAAAATAAATGCACTGTACATGAGCTGGAATGTCTATCGTGGGGAAGGCAGAGTTACGTTCGATCCGCCGCAAACCAAGGTATGGGAAGACACTCGTGTGTCGGCCAACTCCCCCTGGGGATCCTTGTGGTTGCCGCCAGAAATTCCGGACGACGGCATGGTTGAAGTAACCGCGACATTCGATGAACCCGGTACCTACGTGTTATGGGTACGCGCCGATGACGGTGGGCTCTATGCCGATGGCTACATTACGGTTAACGTAACCGAGTAGAAATGGGGTCAGAGTCTGAGATGTTTCGCCACCGACCAGCTGACCTGCCAAGACAATTAAGCATATGACAAAACTCCTGAAGCGAGCTGGTTTAAGCCTGCTGCTGTTGTTGCTGGTCGCGCTGGTGTCCCTGCGAACCTTCGGTTTTGAGCCGCAAGATCGGCGTCCTGGGCTGTGGTTGGTGGGGGATCTGGTAACGGAGCCGGTCTCGGACTGGATCTTTACCGATCAGTTTGGGGAAATATTTGTACAGACCAATACCCGCTATGGCATTCCACATTCCATCACTACTTACTGTGTGGAGTACAACGGCAATTTTTACCTGTTCTCCGCCTACTACACCGGTGGTGTCTTTCCCGACACCAGAGGCTGGAACAGGAATGTGATGCGGGATCCCCGGGTGCGACTGAAAATGGGCGGTCGACTCTATGACCAGACCTTAAGATATGTCACCGATGAGGCCACGACCGTACCGGTCATACAGGGGTTTGAGAGTAAGTACCCGGAATGGGAAAGCCCGGGTAACGAGAATGTGCATATTTTCCTGGTGCAATAAGAGTTGGCAGCGGGAATTACGCGCAAGTGCCAGAACAAATAACCCTGTCCCTAATTGTCTGAATAAGCTACCTTTTAGCAAGCTCACATAATCTTCACTCGGAACACCTTATGAAAAAAACTAACTCGCTGATTCTTCCATGCCTCGCCCTGGTGCTTACCTGGTCTTTCTCTGTCATCAGTTTTGCCGCCGATGACTATGTGGCGCCTCGCACCCAGTGGGGACAGCCGGATCTACAGGGAGTCTGGAATTTTTCTTCCAACATACCGATGCAGCGCCCGTCGCGGTTTGGCGATCGCCAATTTCTCACGGCAGACGAGATAGCCGAGGCCCAGGCTCGTCGGGCCGAAGCCGATGCTAACTCCGATGGCGCCCTGCCGATCGAGGGAGTCGATGGTTCCTACAATGATTTCTGGATCGAGAACGCCGGCATTGGCAGCAACGCTCGGACTTCACATATCATCTATCCTGCCGACGGCCGCCTGCCGGAGTTGGCGGAAGGTGCAATAAGACAGAGAGGCGTCTACGGCGGTGCCACCACCGGTGACTCGCGCCCCGTGCGTCTATCAGCTGGCGGTATTGGCACCGACGGCCCGGAAGACCGGGGTCTTTCCGAGCGCTGCCTGGTTGGCTTCAACGCGGGCCCACCGTTTTTTCCGAGTCTATACAATAACAATGTACAGATTTTTCAGAGTAAAAATCATGCGGTGTTCCTCACCGAAATGATCCATGATGCTCGCATCGTTCAGATATTCGAATCCGCCGCTGATCAGACGGCACTGGACGCCGATGTGAGGCTGTGGTCAGGTGATTCCCGTGGCCATTGGGATGGTGACACCCTGGTAGTAGTAACACGTAATTTCAATGACCTCACTGCGAGCTTCGGTACCGCCGGCACCTCCGAAGACAAAGTACTCACGGAGCGATTTACCCGTGTAGGTCCCTATACCGTCGATTATGAATTCACCATCGATGATCCCTCGACCTTCACCGATAAGTTCACCGCCATCGTCTCCATGACCAAGGTGGCGGGCCAGCTTTACGAGTACGCCTGCCATGAGGGCAACTATGGCATGGTGAACATCCTGCGTGGTGCCCGGGTTCAGGAAGCGCTAGCCGACGCGCAATAGGCCTCGCTTGTGATCGCTCAGAGTTAATAGGCAATGGTTTACAAGTAGATCACTGCTTGTTTAGCGTTACTTAGAGATGCTCCTCGGGCCAAGAAATGAGCGCTACCGATATGAAATTAGACTTCTCCTCAATTAGACGTAGTCTGAGCTCAGTTTCCCTCAATGCAATTGTCTTGCTTGCATGCATCTATCATGTCACCGCCATCGCACAGTTGGGCGCCACCGATGGTGAGTGGCATAGTTATGGCGGAGATGCGGGCAACACCAAGTATTCGCCGTTATCTCAGATCAACGCCGATAACGTACAACGCCTGCAGCTAGCCTGGACCTGGACCTCGGTCGACGAAGACATCAGGGCGAAGAACGAGATAATCAGGCAGCGGGGCTCGTTTCGAAGCTATGCCTATGAGGTGACTCCATTGATGGTAAATGGAGTGCTGTACACGACGACTTCTCTCGGCCAGATCGCGGCCATCGATCCGGCCTCCGGCGAAACCCTGTGGAGCTTCGACCCGGTGTTGTACGTAGACGGCAGGCCGGCGGTCCACGGTTTCATGACCCGGGGTTTGGCCTACTGGAGCGACGGCGAAGAAGAACGGTTGTTCTACGCCTCAGGCCGAACCTTCCTGCTCTCCATCGACCCGAAGACCGGCCGGCCGGATCCGGAATTTGGCAGCGCCGGCAGGGTTGATCTGAAAAAAGGACTCGGCCGCACCATCGATCCCAGCCTTTATGCGGTGAGTTCACCACCGATAGTGGTTGGCGATGTGGTAGTGGTAGGCTCCGCCATGACCGAAGGCACCGACTTCCGGGAAGCGCCACCGGGACATGTGCGCGGGTTTAATGTGCGCACCGGCGCGATGCAGTGGATATTCCACACCATCCCCCAACCTGGCGAGTACGGTGCCGACACTTGGCCGGATGATGCCTGGAGAGTTACCGGCGGCGCCAATGTCTGGACCCTGATGAGCGCCGATGAGGAACTCGGTTATGTTTACCTGCCGGTGGGTACGCCAGTCCCGGACTACTACGGCGGCCATCGCTTGGGAGACAATCTGTTCGCCAATTCACTGGTGGCTCTCGATGCCCGCACCGGGGAACGGGTCTGGCATTTTCAATTTGTGCACCATTCGGTATGGGATTACGATCCGCCCGCCGCTCCCAATCTCATCGACATCGTTGTCGATGGCCGTCCGATCAAGGCCGTCGCCCAAATCACCAAGCAGGGCTTTACCTTCGTCTTCGATCGCGCCACCGGCGAGCCAGTCTGGCCGATTGAAGAGCGCCCGGTGCCACAGTCAATCGTGATCGGTGAGCAGACCGCAGCCACTCAGCCCTATCCAACCAAGCCGCCGCTATTTCTGACTAACGGGGCGACGGAGGATGATGTTATCGATTTTACGCCGGCATTAAGGGCCCAAGGTCTGGAAATCTTTCGTCAGTATCAGGCCGGACCGTTGTATACGCCGCCGACACCGGGTGACAATATTATTCGACCCGGCTGGAGTGGTGGCGCGAACTGGTGGGGTGCCGCCTTCGACCCGGACAGCGGGCATCTGTTCGTCCCGAGCTGGGCGCATTTTTCCCTGGTGCATATTAATCCTCCGCAAGATCCAGCATCGGATCTGATGATTCGACCGCGGGTGCGCAATCTCAGTGGCCCCGATGGTCTGCCCCTGTTCAAGCCGCCCTACTCGCAACTCGTCGCCTTCGACATGAATGCGGGTGAGAAGCTCTGGGGCGTACCGGTAGGCGAAGGGCCGAGAGATCACGAGGCCCTGCAAGGACTGGAGCTGCCTCCACTGGGCAACTTTGAAAAACTCGGCGGTCCGCTGCTCACCAAGACCCTGTTGTTCATCGGACAGGGTTTCGAGACCAACCGACTCGGCGTGTATGACAAGCTAAGCGGCGAGGAACTGTGGTGGATGCAGTTGCCGGCTCGATTTCACGCTGCGCCTATCACGTATATGGCCGGCGGCAAACAGTATATCGTGCTGGCGCTGGGGGGCGGCGTGAGCGGGGCCGCGGAGCGTCTCATGGCGCTAACACTACCCTGATGTTTGCCGCCACCTGTGGCGATGCCGTACAGGACGCATTCAAGTTTGAATTTAAAACAAATCAAGGATAAGGACAGGAACGACAGGCTCGCCCACAAGCGCGACGAATTTCACCTGCCCAGTGGGCGCATCTATCTCAATGGCAATTCCCTGGGGCCCTTGCCTCTGAGAGCAAAACAGCGCGCCCGGGAACTCGTCGAGCAGCAGTGGGGCGAGGATCTCGTTGCCAGCTGGAATACCCATGGCTGGATCGAGCTGCCGTTTACCGCCGGCGAGAAAATTGCTGCCTTGATTGGCGCCGGTCCGCAGCAGGTGCTGTGTTGTGATTCCATCTCCATCAATCTGTTCAAGCTGCTCGCGGCTTGTCTGCAATTGCAAAGCGGTCGCCGCGTAGTGCTTTCCCAGCAGGATAATTTCCCCACTGACCTCTATGCCGCTCACGGCTTGCAGCAACTGCTTGGAGAAAATCGCTGTGAATTGAAAGCAGTTGGCGCAGATCAATTGCGGCAGAGCCTCACGGAAGAGGTGGCGGTGCTGTTCCTTACCCATGTGAATTTCCGCAGCGGCAAGCTGCACGACATGCAGGCATTAACGCGACAGGCCCAGGAGCAGGGGATACTGGTGGTGTGGGACCTGGCCCACAGCGCCGGTGTGTTGCCGCTCGAGTTGGACGCCTGGGGCGTGGACTTCGCCGTCGGCTGCGGTTACAAGTTTCTCAATGGCGGGCCCGGTGCCCCGGCCTTTATCTACGCCAACCGCAAACACCACAACAATTTTGAACAACCCTTGCGGGGATGGATGGGACATGCCTCACCATTCGATTTCGACCCGGGCTGGGAGCCTGCGCGTGGTATCGCCCAGTTTCTCACCGGTACGCCAAGCATATTATCCTTGGCAACCCTGGATGCCGCGCTGGACATATTCGATGACATCGCACTCGGCGATGTCCGACGAAAATCCATCGAGCTCGGCAGATTGTTTTTAGCATTAGTCAAAAGCCACGCCGAGTTGAAAGACCTGGTGCTGGAATCACCCAGGGATGCTGTCCAGCGTGGCAGCCAGCTGGCTTTTTCACATCCCCAGGCCTATGCTATCTGTCGCGCCCTGAATGCCGAAGCCGTCATCGCCGATTTTCGCAGCCCTGACTTGTTACGTGTTGGCTTTTCACCGCTGATTCTTACTTTCGAGGATATCTGGCGCAGCGTGGAAATTTTGGCCAAGGTGGTGGGGGAGGAAAGCTACAAGGCGACTGAATTCAATCAGCGCCTGAAGGTTACCTGAAGCAAATGTTATACCCAGGGCAGCTCTGAATGCTTTAGGACTCGCTGAGACATTACCGTATTATTAAGAGGTACCCTGGCCATCGCCTATAGGAGTATTACCATGAAGCAACTAATTCTAGGGTTCGCGCTCGCATTGGCAGGAATCATCACCCTCGCTAACGCCGCGGACGGACCTGTACTGAATCTACCCTTGACCGAGCTGGCACCAAACCAGGAGATGCTGGTGTTGGAAATAGACCTCGCCCCGGGGCAGGAATCCATGCCCCATCGTCATAATGCCCATGTCTTCGTTTACGTGCTGGAGGGTAAGGTAAACATGCAAGTCGCGGGTGGCGAACTGATGACATTGTCACCCGGGGAAATGTTCTACGAGAATCCTGGTGACATCCACAGCGTTTCCCGGAACGCCAGCGCTACCGAACCGGCGAAAATTCTGGTGCATATGATCAGGACTATTGGGACGGCAGTCAGTATTCCTGAGACTCCTTAGGTAAGTTAGGTTAGCAGGGACAGGTAGTTTTTACAGGGTGGCTCGATAATTTCCTGACCACTGCATCAGCATAGTAATAGCAGCGCGCAGCGCTTCCTTTTTGATTTGATTGTATGGTCAAATTTCCCTGTTTCAAGCCATTTGTTTAAAGTGAAGCCCGTAACCAGTACCAGCTAGTTACCGACCCAGCAGCCCGATGATTTGAAGGTCAGCAAAGACCGTTAACAAGCGGGGGCGCTTGTTATGTTCTGGCAGGCCCATCCCTTAGTTTTCAGAGAACCTATCTAACCAGGTTTGTTCCGATAAATCGATCACTCGGTCCAACTCACTTGCAGCCTCAGAACTGAAGTAATCTCGACATATTTGCCAATATTTTCGGCCATCAGGAGTTCGTAGTACCTCTGCTATACCCATTGAATATGCCTCAAGAGGCAGGCCTTCAAAGCTTTCTTCCTTCTGGTCTACGAATGCTTGCTCCCAATTCGATATCCACGTAAACATCCATATCGAAAATGCCATCTTCTCTTCGGTTGCGAGAGCTTCGAAGTCAAGCATTCCTCTCAGATGTCTATCTCTCAATTCTGGATCATCGGAGAGCTTTCCAAGAATTGCATTGTTTCGGACGACGAGCTCTCGCGCATTGTTGCGTGTATATTCAGATCGTGCTCGGCGCAACTGGATGCTCAGATACGCAAGTGTAAAGACCACTGCTGCAGCGCCTACCAGTTCACCGTTCGCTCCAATTGCATCCCAATTCATATTAGTGTCTTTTAGCTCACTGTTTACTAATAACTATAAAAAGACGAAGAACATAACATGTGTATACGACGCATGCGCCCTTTGTCATTTCCCAACCGCAAGTTTATTCCGCAACTCTTTGAATTGGAATAGCTTCTCATAATGTCAGCTAATCTGAATAGAACAAAGCGAGGGGTCCCCATATTTTGGAATACGAGACCTCGTATCCCGGTTATGGGGTTTCCTCTATCTATAGCAGCCGAATCTGCAACAGACTGAATTGATAAGCAATTGTAGTTTCAGCAATCCACAAAGCGTGCCCTGGTAAGCAATTAAGCGAGAGTTTTGGCCAAAATACGGTATTTTGTACTGTCGTTCTTATTGCAATTATTTCGTACAGGGAGCAGTCATTCAATAGATTAGGGACGGCCCGGTACTGGAATAGCGGTTGCCATTGCAACAGGAATGCCCCATGGTGATTACAATTCCTTGATCTCGACTTTACGAAAACGCAAGGTGCCTCGTCCCCACTGGAGAGCGAAGGGCCCACTCGCGAACAGGCTGTCGCGGACGTCGACGGTTTTTTCACCATTTAGTTCCACAACCAGGTGATCACCCTGCAGGGTGAGCAAGTAAATATTCCATTTACCACCGGCCATTGGCCTGGGCTCAGCAACTGGCGCGATGTGCACGATGCCGCCGGTGCCGTAAGCAGGATCGGGGCGTTGATCGTAGATATTCGCCTCGTAGCAATTTCTGTCATTGACCGCGGACGGGTCCTGGCAACGCATGAAGATGCCGCTGTTGGCATCATCGCTGGCCCAGAATTCAATGCGCAGGGAGAAATCGCTATAACTTTCCCTGGAGACAAGAAAAGAAGCACCATTACCCGCCGTGGCTTGAATGGCGCCCATCTGTGCCGACCAGTTGGCGTCCCCGAGGATTCTAAAATTATCCATGCCGATAGTGCCATCTATCAGCGTGACCCATTCGTTGTCGGCACTACGGGCCAGGGTACTGGATAAGCCTAAGCAAAGCAGAAGGAAAATTTTGGATAGAGCGGAAGTTTTTTGCATCGATTTGATTCTCACTTAGTGTTGGTTAAAGATACTCGCGTAATAGCAAAGTTTTAATGCCGTCCTGGCCAGAATCCACATGCAGATTAGAGGTGGTGAAGGCATTAATCCCTTGTCTTTTAATGCCTTCCTAGTGTCGACTATTTTTTATTCGCCGCCTCTGCCCTTGGTGACCAATTTTTGCACGCGCCAGTTGATTAGTTCGGCTACCCAGATTTCATCTTCAGACGGGCAGGCAATGCCATGAATCCAGCCAAACTCGCCGAGGTTGCGGCCGGGCTGACCGTAGACCCCGAGCACCTCGCCTTCGAGTGACACTTTATAGATGCGACTCGGATACAGGTCGCCGATAAAGAGCACGGGATTGGGTCCAGGCGTCATGCACAGCGCGTCGGGAGCGCCCGGAGCTAGGGAGCCAGTGGTCCCGTTCGGATTTTCACGCCCATACACGATCTTGCCCCGCGTCGTGTCCACAGGTACGTCGACGGTAAATTCACGAATGTAGTTACCATCGGCATCGAACACTTGAATCCGGCGATTGCCGCGGTCGGCCACGTAGATTTCGTCCGCGGGTGACACCGCGATGCCGTGGGGAGTATCGAACTGGCCCGGCCCACTGCCAAGCGATCCCCAGCTGGTTACCCATTCGCCACGGGCGTTTACCTTGCCAATCCTGGAGTTGATATAGCCGTCGCTGAAGTAGGAGTTGCCCTGGGAGTCCCAGGCGACATCGGTGGGCTGGTTGAAGACGTTGTCCCGATGCACCGGGAGGGGCCAGCGCGGATTATTATTCTCAGGAATATTCACATCCACACCCATGCGCGAGAGCCTTCTGGCCATCACGGTCTCGTAATCGGGTGGTACTTGAATGTGCGACGCCTCGCCTTTGCGGCCAAAGACCCAATCCACATGTCCCTCGGGAGTGAATCTGAGGATCATGTTGGAGCCCTTGTCCACGATCCAGATGTTGTCCTGGGGATCGATGCGCACGGCATGAGCATAGGACCAGGCGTTGAGATTTTTACCTATCTCGCGCACGAAATTGCCCTGTGCATCGAACTCGAGAAGTTGGGAAGCCGTGGCCATGTATGCTGGGCCCACCGAGTTGCCACGAGAGAACACGAAGACATGGCCGTATGAATTGACCGCCACGCCGGCGATCTCACCGAAGTGGATATCGTTGGGTAATTTTAGTGGATTGGGCACCGATTCAAACGGCAGTTCCGGAACAGTCTGCGCGAGCGCCGGGGTAATACCAAGGCCGAGTAATACGGCTGCAAGAAGTAAACGTTTCATAATCACCTCTTTGGGGATTCAAGTGATGCCCGCGTGATGGGCTGGGGGTGGATAGCCCGAAAACTATAGCATACGGATTACATGGGGCCAGAGTAAATATGCTGTAGTTTTACTCCGACCCTGGTGATTGGATTCGTTGTAGAAGTTGATTACTCGGTCCGTATCTTAAAGTCCGAACCCAGGGCCGGATTGATGTAGTCGTCTGCCAGCACTCGATCAGGATCGGGACGTACACTCAGGTAGTCCACATGCACTGGAACCTCGAGCCAGCCGTGCGGGGTGCCGGCAGGGATAATGATGATGTCGCCCTCCTTCACGTGCTTGGCGATCCAGTCCCCCACGATCAAGCCACTGCAGGAGGGGCCGTTCAGAACGTTCGTCACCACACCGTCGTCGGCCGACAGATTGCCGTTCATGATCTCACCGCCCGTGACCAGGGTACCCGAGCCCGATGCGATGTAATAAGTCTCGGTCTGGTAAATGTGCATAATGCCCCGCGCCCCGCTGTTGCGATTGCTGCTGGTGACGCCACAGGGCCGTGCCGGGTTTTGAGTGGCCCTACCGCTGCCTCTTTCAACCGCGCCCCGGTGGATGATGCCAACCGAGAGGTTCAGCTTGCCAATATCGCGGCTGACGATCTGCCTGTCCACACCGGGCAATTCGTTCACCATCTGCCACTGTTCCTCGGTGATGTAGGTGGCGTAAGTTTGGTCACTCTGCGCCATTGCCCCGGCGGAGACTGCGAGTACCGGTGCGACGAGCAGGAATTTGATGTGCTTATTCATGGGATTCTCCTTATTTTCATGCTGGAAATCTGAAACGAAAAGCAGACAGGTTTAATTGGTTTCAATAGTGAGGCGCAACCGGCCATCACTTTCGACTAATTAAATCGGCGCCTTTTTGCACTTTGCTCACGTGAACAGGTCAAATGACTCGAAATCGCCATTGAGCAACTCGGCGGTGTCTCCGTGTCCTAACCATTCCTTGATCATGGTTCGATAGACCCGGCGGAAATCCGTGGTGTGGGGAAGGTTATCGCCTTCCGTCAACTGGGTCAGGCTTGGCAACTCACCATAGTGGCCGCCCTTCACCGTCTTGCCTACCACGAACATGGCGTTGGCAGCACCATGATCCGTGCCCAGGCTGACATTTTCCGGTACCCGGCGGCCAAATTCCGAGAAGATCATCAGGGCGACATCGTCGGCCCGGCCGATGCGTTCCAGGTCCTGCATAAATGCAGACACGGCGTCGGAGGTATAGGTCAATAATCTTCTATGCAAGTCGTTCTGGAACACATGGGTATCGAAGGCGTTGTTGCGGTACGAAACATAGTAAATGCGAGTTGGCATACCGGCATCCAGCAGTGATACGACCTTGGGCAGGTCCAGGCCATTAACGCCATAGTCCACCGGCGAGCTGTAGTTAGACCAGGCCTCACGCACCAGCGCCGAGGCATCGTTGGCGCTGCGGGCGATATCCAACAGATATCGGCGTGATGGATTCCCGACCTCACCGACATCCGCGACCATGGCCAGGGCCTCTTTTTCTTCATAAAAGGACTCGCGCATGAATCTATTGGGCGCATCGAACACCACGGGTACATGTCTGGCACTGCGTACCGCCAGGGATTGCCGGGCACCGATGTTGACCAGGTAGTTCGCAGGTGCGGCAGGCGCCATCGCATCCGCTAGTCGTCCGACCCAGCCGTAGGCTTCGCCACTGTTGGGCGCAGCGGTATGCCAGTAAGCCATCGAGGTAAAGTGCGAATAGGACGGGTTGTCGTAGCCGCAGCCATGGACGATGGCCATCTTGCCGTCCTTGTAGAGACGTTCGAAGCCGGCCATTCCGGGATTGAGACCGAAGTGGTCATCGAGGATTCGTAATTCGTTCTTGGGCAGGCCGATGTTGGGTCGGTGTCGGTAATAGGCATCATCGCCGTAAGGCACCACCGTGTTGAGGCCATCATTACCGCCGGACAGTTCCAATATCACCAGCACTCTGCCGTTGGCCGCCGCCTGCGCCGCCGCTTCAGCGACGCGTCCAAACATCGAAGGCGCGACGAATGTCGAGCCCAGGGCGCCAATACCGAGTCCGAGGCCAGCCATGCCTCTTCGTAGCAGGTTTCTGCGATTCAGCGTGCGCTTAAACGGCTCGTCTCCAATCAGACTATGTTTCTTCATAACATTCCTCTTATGCGTTTAAGCTGCTTAACCCAATTGGTATTCGGGCTGGCTCATGATCAGATGCAGCACCAGCCTCAGGGAATCTTCCATATAGGTCTGTGCGGAGTCGATATCCGAGGTGCCCAGGTCAGTATCGAGAAACCGGATTAACATCGCCCGGGAGTCGGCCCCCGGTGGCACTCGCATGAAGCGGGCAATAAAATAGTCGACGACTTCGCTGGTATTCTCTAGTCCCTGTTCCATAACCATCTGGCTCAGGTTGAGTCTGGCGGTGTGGCGCGGAATCGGCTTCACCCGCTCGATGGCCATCTGCCAACCGCGAAAGCTGCCATAGCGTGTATTGAAGTCTTCGTCACGGTCGGCCAGCATGTTGGATTCGGCCATGATACGACCATCACCGAGGGAGGACGGTTGCGTCGCCGCAGTGATGTCCATGCCCTGACGGATGCGATTGGAAACACTCTGGATTTCCCTGCTGCCGTTGCGTCGGTCTGGCGGAATAAAATTGATATCCGGGAACAGCACATCCCGAGCAAAATTACCTCGCTCCAGCAACAGCCCCGGTGTCACCCAACTACGACCTCCTGCCCATCCCGCGACCGTCGGCGGGCGGAACAACGACTGACTCAGGGCGCCGGTGGCGCGGTTGAAATCCGGCACACCAGGCACCTTCTCCAGACCGAGTTTGCGATAGGTGGAGATTGCCAGTTGCACCGGAGACTTGATCTGGCTGCCGACGGATGCAGTACTGTAGAAATCCTTGGACATGAAGATGGTTTCAAGCAGCACAGCCACCTCGTAGTCTGCATCCCGCAAGATATCACCCAACTCGGCCGCAAGTTCTGCGTCGAGCTCCTGGCGCACAAAGTAGCGGTAGAGCTTGCCGGCGATATACTCGGCAGTCACTGGCTGTGCCATGATGAGGTCGATAATTTCGATACCGTCGAAGTCTCCGGCGTGGCCAAGAAACGTCTTCGAATCGCCGTCATGCAGATCTTCGTTGATCACGAAATCGAGGTCGACGTAGTTCCAGCCGGTGAAGGCACGAGCGGCCTCGCGGATATCGGTCTCGCTGTAGTTGCCCACACCCATGGTGAACAATTCCATGATTTCCCGGGCAAAATTCTCGTTCGGTGCGCCCTTGACATTGACGCCGGCATCGAGGAAAGACAGCATCGCCGGATCCTGGGCAATCGCCACCATGAGGTCGCGGAAGCTACCGGTGCCCATTTCATGGAATAGCTCCAATTCCATCAGTAGTTTGCGGTAATCCCGGACCTTGCTTTCGTTGATCGCGTAATGCCCGTGCCAGAACAAGGCCATCTTTTCCTGCAGTGGACTGTTGGACGCGACCATCCGGTTTGCCCACCAGTAGGCCACGCGATTGGTCTCCAGCACGCTGGCACGCAGCCAATAGAAGAACTTGTTTACCACCGGTTGCAGCCGACGGTTGCCCGTGGCCTTGACCTTGATTCCCAGGGCCTCGCCGGTTGCCTTCGCCAGCTCGGTGGTGGCGGGTCGGCTAGGTGGAAAGGGTTCCAGCCCGGGATCATGAATACCGGAATGCTCGAATGGCAGCAGATGGGAGTTATCGACGCCATCGAAATAGACCAGCCTGCGCACCGCCTCGGCTGGCGACATCGCGGCGAGGATGTCTATCTGATCAGGGGTGCCGCCGAAGCCGGCACGTTCGAGCAGGTGCGCGGCCCGGTCGTAGTTCCAGGCTGTCAACCCAATCGGCGCGAGATCATCTTGCCACGACGTAGCCCCGGTTTGCTGTGCAATGCCCGGCGCAGATGCCAGCGCCGTCATGAGTACGACGCTACTGAAGACAGTTATCGATTTCAGTCCTCGAAGCATGGGGGACCTATCCAATTGTCACTGGGATCACATACTTTATGCTAATTCCGCAGGGTTGGGAATAAAATTAGGGACCCGGCATACAGCTTTAATGTAGGACAGTTTTGTGCAAGTGTTATAACTTCGATGGTTCTGTGCCCTGCCGCAGCAGAAGGAGATTTCGATGAGGGCGATTATTTCAAGAATTACGCTGATGGCGATGTTCGCCTACACCACTGTAGCCGCCGCACAATCCGTTGGACTGGATCGATTCGATACCGTCTCAGCCGCTTCAGACTTTGCCGAAGCCATCGTGCAGGCCCGGGCAGAGATCCAGGTATTGATGGACGCCGGGGCGCCGGGGGTGTCCATTGCCGTGGGCGTCGACGAGCAGCTGATCTGGGCGGAGGGCTTTGGATATGCCAATGTTGAGTTCAGGGTTCCCGCCACCCCACTGACCAAGTTTCGCATCGGCAGTGTGTCAAAATCCATGACCTCTATCGCCATGGCCTTACTCTACGAACAGGGCGTTATCGATTTGGATGCCCCCATTCAAGCCTACCTGAGCGAGTTTCCTGTGAAGGAAAAAGGGCCGATTACCCTGCGTCTATTGGCGTCACACCGGGCCGGCGTGCGTCACTATTTGCCGGACGGGTCGGACAACTTCATCACCAAACACTACGACGACGTAGTGGATGCCTTGGAAATCTTCGCCGACGATCCACTGCTGTCTGTTCCCGGCGACGAGTACTCCTATTCCAGCCACGGCTATGAGTTGTTGGCGGCGGCGCTGCAGGAGGCCAGCGGCCAGGATTTCCTCAGCCTGATGCGGGAACGGGTCTTCAGCCCACTCAATCTGATCGATACGGTTGCCGATCATACCGATTACGTCATCGCCAACCGAGCTGCACCGTACACCCGCAGAGCAGATGGCCGCCTGCGCAATGCACCTTACGTGGACAACAGTTACAAATGGGCCAGCGGCGGATTTATCTCCACAGCCTCGGACCTGGTGAAGTTCGGGTTTGGCGTTTTTAATAGCGGCATTATCAAGGCGGAAACCCTGGAACTGTTACTGGCGCCTCCACTGTTGCCGAACGGTACGATCGCCGATCAATCTTACGGCCTCGGCTGGGTAAGTTTTACTGAAGACGGTGCCTGGGTTGGTCACACCGGTGGTTCGGTCGGTGGCAATACACTGTTTATGGTGCATCCCGAACAAAACGTCGTCGTTGCAGTGATTTGCAATCTCACCGGCTGTCTCGGTGCCAATCGCAATTTACGGGATATCGGGAATCTGTTTCTGGAGTTGGGAATGCATAAGGACACCGTGCCCCATCTGTAGTGAGTGAAGGAGAAAGGCGCATCGAGACAAAGCCTGACGCTGCAGCAATCCGCAAATTTGCCCTGCCTTCCCTGCTTGGCATCCTGACATTTCTGACACCCGTTCGCGTGGATGGAAACTGGACCATCCTCATGGGTCTGATCGCCGATACCGGGCGAGATCTTGTGGGCGCAGGGATGCCATGGGTCGTCTATGGATTGTTGTGCATCAGCGCAACCGGGTCGGTGTACGCGAAAACGCTGGGACGTAATCGACTGGCAACAGGATCACTGCCCGCCAGACTATTTCAGGTCGCGCCAACATGGGTAGGTTTGCGGCTTGCCGGATTCATCATGGGCACGATGACGATGTTTCAGATTGGCCCGGAGATGTTCTGGCACCCAATTACCGGTGGTACGGTGATGAACGAACTGGCGGTGAATATCGTGCCCATATTCCTCTTCGCTGGTCTATTAATGCCGTTCCTGACTGATTACGGCCTGATGGAATTTATCGGCACGCTGGTGAAACGGCTGTTTCGTCGCCTGTTTACCTTGCCCGGGCGTTCCGCTATCGATGCCCTGGCGTCGTGGATGTCTTCTGCCCCGGTCGGTGTGCTCATAACCATTCGACAATATGTATCCGGACACTACACCGGCAGGGAGGCGGCGGTAATTGCGACGAATTTTTCTGTGGTTTCCGTGCCCTTCGCCCTGCTCGTGGCCAATACCGCCGGCGTCGGTCACCGCTTTCCCGAATACTATCTCGCCGTGGTGATCACCGGTGTGATAACGGCGATGATCATGCCGCGCATACCACCGCTATCGCGCTTCGAAGACACGCCATATGACAAGTTACATCCCCTGCGCGAGAAGCAAAGCAACGGTGATGAGTCTCTCATTCGCGAAGCCATGAACCTCGCAGCAAGTCGCGCGGCCCTGGCACCTCCATTGAGAGAGCAGTTGCGTACAGCCAGTGGCAACATACTCGATATCTGGTTTGGGCTGGTGCCTGCGGTGATCGCGGTTGGCGGGGCGGGGCTGATATTGGCAGAGTACACGCCGGTGCTTGGCATACTCACCGCACCCATCGTGCCGGTATTGGAGTTCTTCGGCTTACCCGAGGCATCCGCGGCTGCACCCGCACTGATCGCCGGTTTTCTCGATATGTTCCTGCCGGCGCTGATGGTGGCGAATATTGACGCCGAAATAACCCGCTTCGTCATCGCCGTGATTTCGGTGACGCAGCTCATCTACATGTCGGAAGTGGGTATCCTTATGATCAAGTGCGAGATTCCCCTGCGCTTCAGTCATCTGCTAGCTATTTTCCTGTTACGCACGCTTATCGGCTTACCGATCGTCATGGCATTTGCACGAATCGTTGTCTATTAAGAGGAAGTGACGATGCTTTTGGTGCCGGCGACTAGTGTTCTGTCCCCTCAATTTTTACCATGTGTTCCTCAGCTTCACGGGCCTGTGTGAGAGAGCAACTATCGACTTTAACTGTACAGATACAAGCTTGTATTAAGTAACAAGTTAAAATATACAGAAGTGCGAGAGCACCTTCATTCGTCCAATTGTTAAGAATCGGCAATATTGGGATCAGAGTAAAAATTCTATGCTGAGCTGTTAACAGTCGCAGTGAGGACTAACCTGACAATCTAATCACATCGCCCGCCATCGCAATTTCCGGATGAACGTAGTCATAAGCTAACGCCTCCGCGACTGCCTCTACGGTCACCATGCCGTTATGAACATTGAGTCCATTCATCAGGTGCGCATCATTTGCGAGCGCCGCATCAATACCCTGATCAGCGAGTGCAATTACATAGGGTAGGGTGGCATTGGTCAGTGCGAGAGTTGCGGTACGCGCTACGCCACCAGGCATATTTGCCACACAGTAGTGGATTATGCCGTCGACAATATAGGTCGGATTCGTATGGGTGGTGGGTTTGCTAGTCTCGAAACATCCGCCCTGATCGATCGCTACATCCACCAGCACCGAGCCTGGTTTCATTAGCTTCAGCATCTCCCTGCTAACGAGCTTTGGAGCGGCCGCACCGGGAATCAGGACGGCGCCGATCACCAGGTCGGATACGGCTAGCTGTTTTTCGATAGTTTCCGTGGTCGAGTAGAGAGTACTCAAGCGGTCACCATATAGATCATCGATTTCCTTGAGACGGTTGAGAGAACGGTCGAGGATTGTCACCTTGGCACCCATGCCGATGGCGATGCGAGCGGCATTAAGTCCGACTACACCACCACCAATAATTAGCACATTCGCCGCTTCGACACCGGGTACGCCACCCAACAGGATTCCAGCTCCACCCCGGGCTTTTTCGAGGCAATAAGCGCCTTCCTGTACCGACATGCGACCGGCAACTTCGCTCATCGGTGTGAGTAAGGGGAGACCACCGCTGTCATCGGTGACCGTTTCGTAGGCGATACAGGTGGCGCCGGATGCCACCAATAATCTGGTCTGCTCAGGATCCGGAGCAAGATGCAAATAGGTAAACAGAGTCTGCCGCGGGCGCAGCATTTTGCATTCTTCTGCTTGGGGCTCTTTCACCTTAATAATCAACTCGGCACGGTCGAAGATCTGTTTGGGATCTGCAACTATCTCAGCCCCCGCGTTTCGATACTGCTCATCGTCGAATCCAACACCCTCACCGCCGCCTCGTTGAACCAGCAACTGGTGTCCACGTTTGCTCAATTCTCGCGCGCCCGCAGGAGTGAGGCCGATACGATATTCCAGATTCTTGATTTCTTTGGGGACCCCAATCAGCATGATTACCCTCCTACGGGTACCGAGTTGCGTTCTCGGTTACCAAAGATTATATAAAACAAGCCACAGAACATTTTGCTTATTTCTTTGTAAATATGATAGATAACAGAATATAAACCTGTATAAATAGCATATTGCAGGATAATATACTGATGCTATGCAGTTACTCGATAAATATGAGCTAGACAGCATCGATAGAAAAATCCTTCGAGAGCTACAAAAAGAGGGAAGAATTACCTATGCAGAACTGGCCAGGCGAGTAGGCCTATCCACCAGTCCCTGCCTGGAACGGGTTAAGCGCATGGAGCGCGAGGGAGTCATCAGAGGCTACACTACCTTACTCAATCCGGCTCGCTTGGGTGCCAATCTGGTAGTCTTTGTACAAATCCGACTGCAGCGAACATCCCAAGACATCTTCGAGAAATTCAAACAAGCAGCGATCGACCTGGAAGAGGTGCAGGAGTGCTACCTGGTTTCTGGTAACTTCGATTACTTGATCAAAGCGCGCGTGCCCGATATGGACGCCTATCGGAAATTGCTGGGAACTACGCTGCTGACATTGCCTGGCGTTCAGGAATCAACCAGCTATGTGGTGATGGAACTGGTGAAAGAAACAATGAATATTCCCATTCCCCACTAACAGGAGCACGATCATGATAACTGGCAAGTGTGCATGCGCCATGGTGCAGTACGAAGTGCAGGCGGAGCTTTTGGATCTGTGCCACTGTCATTGTTCGATATGCAGGAAGATCCACGGTGCTGCGTTCGCTACCTGGGGAGGAATTGCTCGTGACAAATTCGTTTTTATGTCTGGTGGAGACAGCGTAAAAACCTATGCATTTTCTGAAGATTCAGACAGTATCTTCTGCGGCAACTGTAGTTCTACTTTGCTGGTAGACTACAAGCCGGATGCCGAGATGCTTTACCTCGCGATGGGTACCATCGACGGTGATGTGAAATGCCCGACTGGTTTGCATCAATACGTAGGCTCCAAGGCCCCCTGGTTTACCATCTGTGACGAGTTGCCACAATACATTGAAGAGCCAGATATCCAGTAATATTTGGTAAATTGGTCGAGGTATCCCGAAGGAGAGGGATGAAAATAGAATTACCGAAATTTATTGCAACATCTGTGGTGCGCGGCAGTAAAAAAGGCGAGAGTCATGGCGGTGTCTTTACCCTCGATTTTGAACGCCAGACGGCAGAGCAGCATGTGGATTGGAACACCGGCGATATCGATTTCTCTGGTCGGGGTGCGGACCGGGGGCTTCGAGGTATTAGCTTCGATGGCGATGATATATACATTGCCGCGTCCGACGAATTGTTCTGTTACAACCGGGAATTCGTCGTGCAGCGGTCCTGGCGCAATCGCTACCTCAAGCACTGTCATGAGATTTGCCGCAAAGACCGCAAGATTTTTTTGACATCGACCGGTCACGATTGCCTGCTGGTATTCGATATAGATGAAGAAGAGTTCAGCTGGGGTTTTCATATACAAAAGCAACAAGGGCAGTGGTCCGGATTTGCTTTTGACCCGCTAGGCGAATATGGACCACGGGCTATTAACGAACAACATATCAACATGGTGCATGTTGATTCCAGTGGAATTTATTTGAGCGGGCTTCGTACCGAAGCGCTGCTGCATATCAATAGTCGTGATGAGGTGAATGCAGTGTGTGGCCTACCCGCTGGGACTCACAACGCCAGGCCATTTAATGATGGTGTTATCTTTAACGATACCGCCAACGACTGCCTGCGTATTGTGCCCCGTCATGGAGCTCAACGAGCCTTTAAGATACGCAGCTACGAACCCAATGAGATCCGTTATGATGGCATCGATGATTCCAAGATTGCTCGTCAGGGATTTGGGCGGGGCCTGTGTGTTGTCGATGACCGATTCGTGGCAGGTGGCTCATCGCCATCGACTGTAACGCTCTACGACCTGCAAACCGATCAGGTGGCGAGCTCCGTCAACATGACGATGGATATTCGCAATGCCATCCACGGGTTGGAGGTCTGGCCCTTCGCTTGATTCGATAGCCATCTTCAAGACGCAATTGATTGAGCCATTGAGCTCTGCCAAACAGAAAGGCCGGGATTTCCCCCGGCCTCTTTGCTTCACGAAAACATTGGAACTTGTTCAGAGACTAGTTCCCTTGCCAATGATAAATAAACCTTAGCCCGAGTTCTCTGGGACGGTTCGTGGTATATCGAGTCGTGTGAGCTCGCCCATCCTGCGTACTGGCAGCAGCCCATTCGAAGATTCCCCAGCCGGTTTGCAACCGGGCCCGCTCATCGGTGATGTTGTTAAGAAATAGCGAAGCTTCCCAGGTGTCGTTGCGAATACCGATGCTGAAGTCGCCAATATCGAAGGCGCTATTCTTGAATTGCGGATTTGGCTCGTCATCCGAGATCGCACGGCGCTCCAGGTTGGTAAGGGTTTCGCCGTTATAGGACCACTGCAAGCGGGCATAACCGCTACCGCCTATTGCCGGCATCGGCCAGGTATAAGTCGCCCATGCGGCCCCGTTAAAATCTGGCGAGAGAGGCAATTTCTGACCTGAGACAACATTGTCGAGGCCGTCACCAGTCAGATCCAATCCCGAGTCTGTTTCCGCATTCAGCCACTGGCCATTGAAGCCTATCAAGAAGCTGTCCGAGACCGCCCAATCCAGTTCTATTGAGGCGCCGGTGATAGATGCGTCACCACCATTAGCGATCACGTTCTGCCAGGGTTGCCCACAAATATTAGCGATCACGGATGGGCCATCGAGCGGGCAGGCTTCAACACTGGGATCGACAATTTCAATTTGATAGTCTTTCCAGTCCATTAAAAATGCGGTGAGACTGACTCTTGCGGCGCCACCGGCAAAAGTGGATTTATACCCGGCTTCCCAGTTGGTCATGGTATCCGGCTTATAGGTGATTGGTAACAGCGGATCGCCGCGACCGCGATTTTGCCCAGAAGGCCGATTGCCTTCCGTCCATAGCGCGTACACCATGGAATCGTCGGTGAGATTGTAGGATGCTGACAGTTTCCCTACGAACTCCTTCTCGCTGCCACTGATGTCCGGTAGCCCAGCTTCTATTTCCGCAAGATTGCCGTTGGGAAACTCGGTCCAGAATAAAACCCTGTTCTCACGATCGAAATAGCGGCCACCAGCAGTGATATTGAGGCGGTCCGTGGCGTGCCAGACCACTTCGCCGAATATGGCTTTTTGTTCCCAATCGGTGCGGCTCGTTTCATACCAATAGGTCGATGAACTCGGTAGTGACTGGCCCAAAACCTGTTCCATATACTGCAGGGAAATAGATTCCTGATAGAGGTTTATACCGGGGCCGCCGGGATTGCTCTCGGTTCTGGTGGGATAGGAGAAGTCATAAATATAGTCATTATTTATCTCCTCGTAGAAAAAACCCACCAACCAATCAAACGTGTCACCTTGGGAGGAGAGACGTAGTTCCTGGGTGAAACGGTCCGTTTGTTGCTCGAAGTCAGTGACAGAAAGATAATCCCCATCCACCGTCGGTGCCTTGCAATAGACCGGCCACCAGACCGTTCCGCTACCGTCCGGATCCTGAAAGTAGCCCAGGTAAGCGAGATACTCTTGATAGGCCGCATAGGTCTGGCAATAGGTGCCCGCCCATTGGTGGTTATAAACGGTGTTGTCGTAGATAAAGCTATATTCGCGGTCGTAGTACGAGGTCGCAGATACGAGCTGGGCGAAACCGAGGTCGGCCTCCAACACCATCGAGTACAAGTCGTACTCATCGTCTCGAAAATCATCAAAAAACCGGACCACTTCGAGGTCGCCTACGAAGGGGTCATAACCATTCGTCGCGCCCGAGTTGGTTTTTTGGGACAAAGCAGAGAAGGTCGCCGTCCAATCATCGTTGATTTCCCAACGCAGTGCCGCTCGCCAGCCATCGACTTTGGATTCATTCCAGTTTTTCTCTACCACGTGGGCGTTATCCAGATTGCCGAATCCGCTGGGTAAGGTTTTCCCCGTGGTATCCGTATCGGGAGTGTGACCGAATACGTTGTCGATAAAACCACCGTCTTTGGCAGAGAATCCCACCAGCCGTAATGCCAACCGATCTTCGATGAGCGGCAGATTGATCACGATCGACTGGTCGTAGCTATCTTCGCCTTCACTGCCATTGCGACCACTGACGTCGGCGATGATATCGAAGGAGTTCATTTCTGGTTTCTTGGTAATGATCCGCAGGGTTCCTGCCACCGCATCGGATCCGTACAAGGTCCCCTGTGGACCGGACAGCGCTTCAATCCGCTCGATATCGACCATGCGAATGGAGGGTTGTATGTTGGTGCTGCTCACGGATATTTCATCGAGATAAATAGAGGACGTGCCCTGAGCAAGCTCGCCCGATTCGTCCGAATTAGCTCCACGAAATATCACTACGGTATCGCCGGCCCCGTAAGTGATGACGTTGAGGGAAGGTATAAAACGGCTATAATCGTTTAAGCCACGGGCGCCCATAGCCAAAATATCTTCATCAGTCAGCGCCTGAATGCTGGCTGGAACGTCCATAACGGACTCGCTGCGTTTGCGTGCGGTTACGATGATTTCTTCGAGGGTTGTCGCTGCGGGTGCTTCAGCTGCGTAAGCCACATGAGCAGTAGATAGAGCTGTGGCTACCGCTGCTGCGAGCGGTGCAATTCTAAACTTAGGATATTGTGGCATGATCGATTGAGCCCCTAGGATAGCTTGTTGCTAGTGTATTATTGAGATGACGAATTATTTTCGCTGCTTTATTGCCTTTAATCCTCACCTATCTTCGCTTAATTTCTCAATTTCGGCTACTGCTGTGCTACCTTCCCTATAGGGTCGGACTTCCCTATAGGGTCGGAATCCGCGACAAACCTGGTGCTAAGCACGCACCCGTAGCGATGCAGGTTGCTCATCGGGAGGCCGTGCCAGCAGCAGCGGCTCGAGTATTTCAATCAACTCGGCGAGGTGGGATTCGTAGTGCTGCCAGAGGTTGACGGAGCTGGAATAAATAGGCCGGCGAACCTGCTCGGAGCTGGCTGTTTTGACGGCCCTGTCGGTTTCGTGAAAATTCAGGCAAGCCTCCTCGAAGGGCAATTCACAATAATCCAGAATGCGACGCACCTGGGTGTCGAGGTCTGCGACAACCTCTTCATAGTTTACATCCAATATCCCGCCCGGCATTACTCGATGCCAATGATCCATCAGTGTTTGATATTGAAGGTAATATTCGCCTAATTCAGTCAGGTCATAGCTAAATGGTTGACCGCTGGCAAAGAGTTGTTTGTAGCTACCAAAACAGCTGTCCAGCGGGTGGCGCCGGGCGTTAATGATTTTGGCATTGGGCAAGATGAGATGCAGTAAACCGACATAGGTGAAATTGTTGGGATTCTTGTCAATAAATCGGGGCAGACCGCTGCGATATTTTTGGGTGCTCGCCAGGTATTTATCACCCAGTTTCGACCACGCCTGAGGCTCGAATCCCTTTACAATTTCAGGAAATCGTAGGCCCTTGCGGTTTTTCCGCGCGCTAGCTCGGACTAATCGGGGCAGGTCGCTTAGTTCATGGGTGCCCTCGACCTGGCTGTGACTGGCGAGTATTTGTTCGATCAGGGTTGAACCGGATCGGGGCAATCCGATTACGAAGATTGGCGCCGGATCTGTGCTGCCGTGGCCCTGGTTTTTTTCGAAAAACTGTTCGTCGAAAATTTCAATCAGTTGCTCGGTCGTTACCTCATTAGCAATCGGGTCGTAACTCTCTGATTCACGCCGCTTTTCGTTACAACGCTGGAAATATTCGAAGGCGCGGTCGTAGTCCCTGCGGCCTTCGTATTCCAGACCCAGGGAATTGCACAATTGCACACTGGTGATGTCGTTCAGACTAGCGTCCTGCAGCAGATCCTCCATCGCCTTTACTTCCTCGTCTTCGAATCGAAAGGTTTTCAGGTTAGCCAGGCTCCAGTAGGGTTCGGAGTTTCGAGGATTGACAGAAATATTCTGTCGATAGACTTCGATCGATTCCTGCTGGCGACCTATGGTCTTGAGTTGGTGGGCTAAGCCCATGAAAGCTCCTGGATGCTGCGGGGATATCTTGAGTGCACTGCGATAGCTTTCGATCGCCAAGTCTGTGAGGTTAATCTTAGCCTGCGCATTAGCTAATGCGATATGAGATTCGACTATATGAGGAGTCAGTTTAACCAGTTGCTCAGCACTGCTAACCGCCTCGGCATTCTTTTCTATCTTCATCTGCGTAGCAGACAGATCCAGCCAGGCTCGGGCATAGTGGGGGGCTCGCTTGACGGCGCGTCGCAGCAGAAGTTCCGAATCTTCATAATATTCCTGATTTGCGGCGATTTGGGCCAACAAGCGCATGGCTTCCACATGGTTAGGATCGCGGCGCAGAATATCACGATAGATAGATTCAGATTTCTCAGGCTCGTCATTCCTCGTGAATTGTGCCGCTTTCGCCATCTCGTCGGCAAACGCCATAGTCGGTTGAGAATCGTCTGCAGCGGTCGATGATTTTTTTAATTCAGTTGCGCGATGAATCTTGGTGTTGATTTGAGAACGGCCAGGATCTAAATGCAAGGCCTGTTGATAGGACGTTATAGCATCCTCGAATCGTCCTTCTAGTAGCAGCAAGTCTGCAAAAGTTTCGTGACTTGTGGCAAAGGCCGGGTGCAGAGTCTTGGCCTTTTCGATATGCCCACGGGCTTCATCAAAGCGCTTTAATGCGATCAGGGATTGCCCTGCGAGGCAGAGGATGTTGGCATCATCGGGATAAAGGTCCAGCCCTTCGAGGCAGATGCTCGAGGCGAGAGCAGCGTCACCTCCGCGTAGTTGGGCAACTGCACGATCAAAAACTACCTGCTGAGGTGGTAAGCTTGTAATGCCGTTTCTCCGGTTCTGAAATAGCTTGCGCGTTAGATTGAGCGATAGCTTGCCTGGGCACCATTGCATCGTTCAGAGCCGCCCGAAATAGTACATCACAGCTCTACGCTAAAAGCCATGGCAGCGCCATGCAGGTGCAGTATCCATGCCTACCCGCACGGTAGAATTGGATTGGGTTACATTTTCTACTCTCGAAGTTGTTATGATCCCGGCCTCGGGGTCAGTGTCGATAACAGGATTTCGGAAAATGCCTTCGATTGTTCCTGTGCGCTTGATAGATGGGTTTCTCCCTAAAATTGACCAGAGAGTTCCTGTCATTGAAAACTGGTTCAGAGGCTCCCTAGGATGAAGAAGTACGATGCAGTAGTAATCGGGGCCGGCCACAATGGTCTCACCAACGCCGCGTTTCTCGCCAAGGCCGGGCTCGACGTGGTGGTGCTCGAGAAAAACGACTATGTCGGTGGTGCAACCGTCTCACGCGAGCTGCACCAGGGTTGGCAATACTCCAACTGTTCCTACGTTTGCAGTTTATTCAGACCGGAAATCTACCAGGCCCTGGATTTGGGTCGGCATGGATTGGAGGTGGTGCCGTTACAGGGCAGCGCTACCTTTAAGCAGGATGGTGATTACTTCGGTAGTTACCATCAGCCCGCAGTCAGGCGCCGCGAAATTGCTCGCCACTCTAAGCGGGATGCCGACGCATCGATTCGTTTCGATGCTGATTTGATGAAGTGGTGTCGGCTGATCCGAGGTTTTCTGCTGCGCACACCGCCGGATCCTGCGTCATTCAAACCCCGGGACGTCATGGAGTTCGCCTATCTTCTAAAACGGTTTTATACCCTCAGTGAATCCCAAATCTACGAATTCATCCGATTCTTTACCATGTCGATCGCGGAGTATGTCGAGGAGTATTTCGAGAGTGACGTGATTCTCGCGCACTTTTCCGGGGGCAGTATTATCGGCACCGGCCTGGGTGTCTATTCACCGGGTACGGCCTATGTTTTGCTGCACCATGCCATGGGGGATATCGATGGCAATGTAGGTTCCTGGGGCTTCGCCCGCGGTGGCATGGGCTCGTTGACCAAGGCAATTGCCTCGTCTTTCCAATCCCATGGCGGGGAGCTTCGCACCAATTCAGAAGTGGAGCAGATCATCGTTAAGGGGCGCAAGGCCACTGGCGTCGTGTTGGCATCGGGGGAAGAAATAGATGCCCAGGTAGTGATATCCAATCTCGATGCCAAACGTACCTTTCTCGGCGTGATGGACCCCAATGATCTGCCTGCAGATCTGCTGCACCGGGCCGAAAACTTTAAGATCCGCGGTTCCTCCGGTAAGCTCAATATCGCCCTGGATGGCATGCCGGAATTTCCGGCGCTACCGGAGGGCTCTTCGCTGACCCTCGGACACATGCACTTTACCGACACCCTGGAACGACTCGAGCGTGCCTATGATGACTGGAAGGACGATCGTTGGTCGGCAGATCCCTATGTGGACACGGTAATCCCCAGCCAGTATGACCCCACCGTGGCACCGGCCGGCAAGCACATGATGTCGGTATTTGTGCAGTATTGTCCGTTTGAAGTCGAGGGTGGCTGGACCGATGCCAAGCGTGATGCCTTCGGTGCCACGGTGATCGATCAGATTGCCGAGCATAGCCCGAATTTTAAACAGCTGATTCTCCATGTGGAAGTTCGCACGCCCCTTGAGATTGAAGCCGAAGTAGGACTTACCGAGGGCAATATCTTCCAGGGTGAGCTGACCCTGGATCAACTGATGTTCAACCGTCCATTCCCTGGCTATGCCCAGTATCGCGGACCGGTGAAGAATATGTATATGTGCAGTTCATCCACCCACCCCGGCGGCGGTGTTATGGGTGCTCCCGGCACCAACGCGGCCCGGGAAATACTTCGGGACCTGGGTAGACGAGACTCCACGCCGAGGGATTTTGGTGATGACTAGTGCCGCATCGAAACAGGTAATTATTGTGGGAGGGGGCCACAACGGTCTGGTGTGCGCCACCTACCTGGCTTTGGCGGGCCGCAAAGTTCAAATACTGGAGGCAAGAGATGAGGTGGGGGGCGGTGCCTCCACCACCAGTTTCGCCGAGGGTTATAAAGTATCGGGGCTCGCCCATATTCTGTATTCCCTCAGCCCCAAGATTTGTACTGATCTTAAATTGGAAACTGCCGGATTGCAGCGGGGCGCGGCCATCGACACAATCGCGCTGGATCGCGATGGTCAGCATCTGACACTGGGTGTCGATGAGGCTTCTGGAGCCGGGCTTTCACAACAGGACAGGGTGGCATACACCGCCTTTAAACAAGAGTTCCGAAACTATGCAAGAACCCTCGAGCCTTTAATGATGAACAAACCGCCGCGACTCAAGGATATGGATCGCACAGACTTGCTTACCCTGGGCAAACTCGGTTGGAAGTTGCGTTTCGGTCTCGGCACCAGGTCTATGCGGGAATTCCTCAGGGTAGGGGGTATCAATATTTACGATGTGTTGAATGAGGTATTTGACAATGCCCAGTTAAAAGCTGCCATCGCCGCCGATGCGGTAATCGGTCATCACATGGGTCCCCGCACGCCCTCCACGGTATTGACCTATCTCAATCGACTGCGGTGGGAAATCCATGGTCAACAAAGCCTGCCGCCTGGGGGTATGGGGCAGATAGCAAACGCGTTGTCTAAGGCGGCGAAAAGTGCCGGAGTTACTATTCGAACCGGTGCCAAAGTTCAAAAAATTCTCATCGATGCCGGCAAAGCCTACGGCGTGCAACTGCACTCGGGAGAGCGGCTCGATGCCGCCATCGTGATCTCCAATGCCGATGCCAAGATTACTTTCCTGGAGCTGGTAGGAGCACTGGAACTAGATGCGATGTTCGCGCAACGAATTCATACTACACGCAGCAGAGGAAACGTCGCGAAACTGCATGTGGCTTTAGATTCGCTGCCACAAGTGTCAGGGCTGTCGACGCAGCAGCTAGGCCAACGTTTACTTATTGCACCCGATATGCGCTATTTAGAGCACGCCTTTAATCATGCCAAGTACGGTGAGTATTCGGAGCATCCGCTACTGGAAATTACCGTTCCCAGTATCGCTGATCCGACGCTTGCGCCTGACGGACATCACGTGATGTCCATATCAGCCTGCTTTGCTCCCTATTCCCTGAAACAGGGTTGGGAGCGGCAGCGTGAGTCGTTCAGCGATAAGATTATCGCCGTAGTGGAGCGGTATGCGCCGGGATTTTCCACACAAATTGTCGCCCGGGAATTGCTGACGCCGGTGGATATCGAGGCGCAATACAATATTACCGGCGGTCATTGGCACCATGGTGAGATGACCATCGACCAGAGTTTTATGATGCGACCGATTCATGGCGCGGCGCAATATGATACCCCCATTGCTGGGCTGTTTCTCTGCGGTGCCGCTGCCCATCCAGGTGGAGGTGTCACCGGTATTCCCGGTCACAATGCGGCGCAGAGGATATTGGCCATGGGAGCGGGGTTGTAATTATGGTCAGCATTATCCAATCACCGTTAGTGCAGCATGATGCTAAACAGGTGTTGCTGCCATCTCCCTTTCACCCGCGGATAGAGCAGCACTGCCTGGTTAAAAACTGGATGTCCTGGAATGGCTACCAGACCGCCCGCGTCTACGACACCCTGGCGTCGGAATATTTCGCGATCCGCAGTTCATGCAGCGTAATGGACCTTACGCCGATGGAAAAGTATCGCATCAGCGGCCCAGATGCGCTTAGTTTTCTAAACCGCCTGGTGGTGCGAGACGTATCCGCTTTAAAACCCAATCGCGTGACCTATGTGGTCTGGTGTAATGATGAGGGTAAGGTGTTGGACGACGGCACGATTTTTCATCTGCATCAAGGCGAATATCGTCTGTGCTCTCAGCACCATCAGTTAGATTGGTTGTTGATATCCAGTCTGGGCATGGACGTGTCGATCGTCGAAGAAACCCACGAGGTAGCAGCACTTGCAGTACAGGGGCCCACTGCCTATTCGGTTCTATCCGCGGCGGGATTTGACGGACTCGATCAACTCAAGCCGTTTGGAATTCTGCACACGCAGCTGGATGGTTTCGAGGTGATGGTTTCTCGTACCGGCTACACGGGTGATTTGGGCTATGAATTATGGACCAATCCATCTAATGCGCTGGCACTTTGGGATGCTCTGTTTGGGGTTAAGCAGCGAGGACTATACGATCTGCGCTGTATAGGTCTGGACGCTTTGGAAATGGTGAGAATTGAAGCTGGGTTTATTATGCCCGGAGACGATTTTAATACTGCCGAGACGACAGTACGCGCAGGCCACGACCGTTCGCCTTTCGAAATCGGCCTGGGTTGGGTGGTCAATTTCGACAAGCCGCATTTTACCGGAAAACAGGCACTGCTGAGAGAAAAGGACCGACCCATCGAACGGCGCCTGGTTAAACTTGCCGTCGAAGGCAACAAACCTCCCGTAGACTCGTTTCTCTATGATGGCAAGAAGGGTCGACGTATCGGTACCATCAAAACCCAGATCTGGTCACCTATTCTCAAAGCCAATCTTGCAATGGCCGATGTGGAATATCGCAATGGCAAGTTGCCAGTTCAGATCTGGGCAGAAATTTATTATCAGAAAGAACTGGAATGGCAGGTGACATGGGCCCAGTGCAGAATATCCGATGTGCCATTTTGGACTCATCCAAGGCGCTCGGCGACGCCTCCGCAGAACTGCTGAGCCGAGGATACTGCAATTTTTTTGGATAGTCGCGACCGATGAAAGCCAACCTCGCCACCGCTCATATTTCAGGTCTGGATCTACGCCAGCTAATCAAGCTGGTGGTGTATTCCTTACTGCTGATTAATTTCGCCTTGTATGTCAGGGATGACTGGGTCATAGCCAGTTTTACTATGCGTAATGGTGGCTCATTGATTGATTGGACTCGGGCTTTCGCTACCACGCTCGATGAAAGCGCCTGGATAATTCTGCTGCTGCTGTTTGAACTTGAAACCTTTATTCTGTCGGATCAACCGCTATCTCGCCTGCGAGCATTTCTCATGCACGGCGCTCGCGTCATTTGCTATGCTGTCCTGGCCCATACCTTGTACGCCTATGGAAACTACGTCTATGAATTGAGCGGCGTGATTCCCATAGTTGATATCACCAGTCTGTGTCAGTTGCTGGGTAGCGATGTTTCCTACGCTTACAACCTGTTGTACACCGAGCTCGATGCAGTAAATTGCCTGGAACTCTCCACTGCATCCCAGTTTTTCTACATCGATCCACCGGAATTCCTCATCATCAATGACGCCCCGGGCCTGGTTGTAGAGCGGCAACTGGCCTGGATCGATCTACTGGAGGCGGCCATCTGGTTGCTGATTCTTTTCACCATCGAAGCAGTGGTCTGGATGCAGGACCGCGGTGTTTCAGCAGGTGCGATGATTCACGGCCTTAACTCGGCCAAAACTCTTCTATATGGATCGCTTTGGCTGGCAATTGCCTATTGGATATTCCGGGGCCACTTCATGTTCGCCTGGGATGAATTTGCCTGGATTGCAGGTTTTATTGTCATAGAAATGAATGTTGTGGAATGGCGTCAGGAAATAATTGACGACCAGTAACTGCTACAGGGAAGCAATCCTGATCCGGTTATTGTCCCCAAAAACCAGCCATCGAGGCCTGAATTTGGCACGCAACGGGCGTTCTATGCGTATAGGCACGGTAGTGAGCCCATTGAAAAACTAATAAGTTCGAACGTCGACTGTGACTCATTGGGCTTCAATTGCAGCATTACGACACCATCATCATTGGGGCAGGCCACAATGGCCTGATCTGCGCAACCTACCTGGCAAAGAAAGGCCAGCGGGTTCTGCTACTTGAGGCCTCGGAGACGTTGGGGGGGCTGGCGGCGACTCGTGAGTTTCATCCGGGCTTCAAGGCAGCAGTTGCCCACACTGTCAGCCATTTCTCAGCGAAGGTGGCGCGAGATCTGAACTTGACCGCCCATGGTTTCGATTCTCCCATGGTGCCGATGCCCACAGTGGGACTAAATGCTGCGGGTGAGCATGTCGTCCTCACTGGAATCGGGGTTGACGCAGAAATCATTGGTGTCAGTGCAGAAGATGCTGCCAGCTATCGGCAATATCGGCAGTTACTGCAGCGCTTCGTCGAGCTGCTGGAGCCCTTCTGGCTCAAGACCATGCCCCGAGTGGGCGATACTCGCTGGTCGTCACTGCTAACCTTCGCACAGCTTGGGCTCAAAATGCGTCTGCTGGGGAAGCAGGATATGGGCGAGTTTATGCGGCTTGCAATGTTACCGGCCCGGGATCTGATGGATGAAAACTTTGACAGCGAACTGCTCAAGGCGGTACTGAGTTGGGACGGTCTTATTGGCTCAAAAATGGCGCCCCGCTCGCCTAATGCTTCGGTATTGACCCTGTTGTACCGGATGAGCGGTGAACTCGGCGGCGCTCATGCTATTCCCAGCGGCGGCATCGAGAGCCTAGTGCAGGCATTATACAGTGCGGCGACAGCCTCCGGGGTGGAAGTCAAGATCGGTGCCAGAGTCGGCCGTATCCTGATTCAGGGAAATTCAGATGGGCTCAAAACCACAGGAGTGGAATTGGCAGATGGTGAACAAATCAACGCGGCTCGCGTAGTCTCCTCCACCGATCCCCAGCGCACTTTCCTGGAATTGGTTGGGGTGGAAAATCTAGAGATTGAGTTCACCAATAGAATTCGCCGGCTACGCTGTGATGGCTATGTAGCCAAACTGCATCTTGCCCTCGACGGTCTACCCAATTTCACAGGTTTGGCGAAGCCTGATGGCCGCATGATTATTGCAGTGGATATGGACGCTATCGAATTTGCCTTCGACGACGCCAAATATGGCGGGTATTCGCAGCAGCCCGTAATGGAAATCGTCGTGCCCAGCCTGCGCCACGAATCCCTGGCACCTGAGGGTAAGCACGTACTCTCGGCCCATGTGATGTACGTACCCTACAAGCTCAAAGGCGGCTGGACAGAGGACGCCCGTGCAGCCCTGTGTCAGCGCGTCATCGACACAGTCGCGGTGTACGCGCCCCAGATAAAAGCACAAATTCTTCACAGCGAGTTACTGACACCGCAGGATCTGGAACAGACCCACCAAGTCACTGGTGGCCACTGGCACCACGGGGAATTATCCGTCGATCAGATGTTGATGATGCGACCCACCTATGAAGCGGCCCAGTACAGTACGCCGATTCCCGGCTTGTACCTATGTGGAGCCGGCAGTCATCCCGGTGGCGGATTAATGGGTGGCCCCGGGCATAATGCGGCGCGAAAGATTTTGGAATAAAGACCCAGTAATGAAAAACTACGATGCAATTATAATTGGTGCTGGCCACAATGGCCTGACCAATGCCGCCTACCTGGCCAAGGCCGGGTTGGAGGTGCTGGTCGTAGAAAAGAATGACTATATCGGAGGCGCAGCGGCATCCCGGGAGATGCATGACGGCTGGGTCTACTCCAGCTGCTCCTATGTCTGCAGTTTGATGCGCCAGACCATACACAGGGATCTGAACCTTACCCGGCACGGACTGCTGCTGGTGCCCTATTTGGGTAGTTTGTGCTTCGGCGATAAGGGCGAAGTACTGATAAGCTACACCGATCCGGAAGTGGAATATAATGCGCTACGGCGGCATTCGCCCCATGATGCCGATGCCATGTTTCGCTTTCACACCGATCTTGGGCGCTATGCACAACTGATTCGCAAGACGCTACTGCGCACACCCCCGGATCCCACCTCGTGGCGGCCGCGAGATATTAAGGAATTGCTGTGGTTGGCTAAGGAATTTTGGGCGCTGGGTGAGAGGGAACTGTACGAATACATCCGATTCTTCACTATGAGTGCGGCCGATTTCCTCGAAGATTATTTCGAGAATGATCTCATCAAGGCATCCATGGCCAGCCCAGGAATTATCGGCACTGCACTTGGGGTGCAATCACCAGGATCGGCCTACATCCTGTTGCACCATGTAATGGGCGATGTGGACGGCAATATCGGCGCCTGGGGTCTGGCCCGGGGCGGTATGGGCGCCGTCTCCAGTGCCATCGCCGGTGCCTTGCAGGAACACGGTGGCGAAATTCGCTGTAACGCAGGGGTAAAGCAGATACTGGTTGAAAATCGCCAGGCGGTGGGTGTGATGTTGGAAAACGGCGAGGAATTACATGCTGGCATCGTCGTCTCCAATCTGGATGCCAAGCGTACATTTACTCAATGTATGGACAAAAATGACCTGCCTGAGGGTATCTACGAAAAGGCCAAAAATTTTAAGATTCGTGGCTCCTCCGGCAAGGTCAATATCGCCCTGTCCGCATTGCCGAAATTTACCGGCGTACCAGAAAATCACTATATCAACCGCGGCGGCCAGGTTTTTGCCGGTTCGCTGGAATCCATGGAGCGGGCCTATGACTGTTGGAAGCACGGCCGCTGGTCCGACGACCCCTTCATAGAATCGGTAATACCCTCGGCGTGGGATCCCACAGTGGCGCCGCCCGGTAAGCACTGGATGTCTAACTTCGTGCAGTATTGCCCGTCGAAATTAGCCAACGGTCCATGGACGCCGGAGCAACGAGATCAGTTTGGTCAGTCAGTGATAGATAAAATCGAACGCTATAGCCCGGGTTTTAAAGATTTAATTGTGCATATGGAAGTTCGTACACCCTTTGATATTGAGGCCGAGATAGGATTAACCGAGGGCAATATTTTTCAGGGTGAACTGACCATCGACCAATTATTATTCAACCGCCCATTCCCAGGATATGCTCAGTACCGCATGCCGATAAAGAACATGTATATGTGCGGCTCATCCACCCATCCAGGTGGCGGTGTATCCTCTGCCTGCGGTGCCAATGCAGCTCGGGAAATTCTCATGGATCTGAAACGAAGCAACACCGTGCCCGAAGACGATTGTTACGACGAGTAATCCAAGCCATGAATACCGATAACAATGCCAAAGTGCCAGCCGCCGATCCATTCGCAGACGAGCGTTTAAAGCGGACTCATTTCTATCCAAGAGCGGCACAGCTTAATATTCGAGATGCCTGGTCAGCCTGGAATGGCTATAAATTCGCCGACTACTATTACGACGCAGAGTATGAGTATTTCTGTGTGCGTAACGGCTGCGCTACCTATGATATCTGTCCGATGCAGAAATATTTCATTAGCGGTGCCGATGCCGAAACCATGTTGAATCGTATGGTAAGCCGCGATATCACCAAGCTTAATCTTAACCGTGTGACTTATCTGTGTTGGTGTACAGATGCGGGTCGCATGGTCGACGATGGTACTGTTTTTAGGCTGGGTGCCGACAAATTTATGCTGACCTGTGGTAGTCCTTCACTGGCCTGGTTACGCAAGAGTGCCTTCGGCTTTAATAAGCTGAGCATCATCGATATGTCTGACGAAATAGCTGCGCTGTCGTTTCAGGGACCCACCAGCTGTGAGGTGCTGAAACAAATGGGGCTGGAGGGGATCGACAGCCTGAAGCCGTTTAACATTATACACTTCCCATTCGGCGACAGCGGTGGCAATAGGGACGATAAACCCCTGATGGTTTCTCGCACCGGTTTCACCGGCGACCTCGGTTACGAACTCTGGATAAAACCAGAGTTAGCTTTGGATCTCTGGGATGCCTTGTATGCAGCCGGTGAGAATTACGGGATTCAGCCCTTTGGTGAAGCCGCCACCAATATGGCTCGGCTGGAAGCGGGTTTTATTATGCCGGGCATGGAGTTTAACGAAGCGCTTAAAACCATTCACTTTCAGCACGATCACAGCCCATTTGAGCTGGGTCTGGGTTGGTTGGTGGATTTCAAGAAACCACACTTCAATGGCAGAAAGGCACTACTGAAAGAGCGAGACGCGAGACCTGAATATACCCTGGTAAAATTGGATATCGAAGGCAACAAGCCGGCGGAAGAATCCCATTTATACTCAGACAAGCGCTGCAACCATGAAATTGGCTACGTCACTTCGGCCATGTGGTCCCCGGTGGTTAAGGCTAATATCGCGCTGGCAATGGTCAAGACTAAATATCTGCAAGGCGATATCTGGGCGGAAATATACTATGTTAAGGAGCTTCGACACTATAGTAAGACGGTCAGATGCACCTTACAGGACAAGCCTTTTTGGGCGCCGGCACGGACGCGGGCAACACCACCACTCGCCTATTGAGTCGCCCCCCCCTTAGTTTCGCCGTCGGGTAAGAAAAATTCAGTTAGGGCTAATGCCATCATCGAGGAAGGACAATGAGCGAGATTATCGGTGTGCTTGAGTCAGTCTATGTTGGTCGCTCCGACCAGGAATTTTCCAAACATCCCTGTGCTTCGCTGCAGCTCGAACTCGATGGCATCGTCGGTGATCGTCACCGCGCATTGATGCGTGAGGCCTGGAAAGGAGATAAGCAGCCCCAGGGTACCATCAGGCGCAACGAGCGGCAGTGGTCAGCGGTATCGGTGGAAGAGCTTGCCGCCATGGAACAGCACATGGACCTGCAGGAGTCGCTCACAGCGGCCAAACTGGGGGCAAACCTGTGCTTCCAGGGGATACCCAAACTGTCTCAACTACCCAGAGGCACGGTGTTGAAGTTTCCTTCCGGCGCCGAATTGCTGGTGGAAGAATACAATCCACCCTGTGTGGAGATAAGTGAAAAACTCGCATCGATATACAGCAACAATGCGGGTGAGCCATTAGGGCGTGGAGCTTTCTCCCAGGCAGCAAAATTTTCCCGCGGGTTAGTCGGCGTAGTGGAGGTGGCAGGGATTATTAAATCCGGTGATAAAGTCACTGTTCATCCCTATCAACCACCTCTGTGGCTGACTCGCCTGGAACGGCATGAACAGGGCAGGTGATGCTGCGAAAATCAAGCGCTAAGCAGTGCCCGGCTACTATGTCATCAACCCCATTCCTGAGATACAATCTGCCAGTGAAGATTTTGGGGACTCCTAAGGTCTTCATAATCAGGAGCCACTTAGAGTGCGTGCCGCAGATTTTGTCCAAAGTTACTTCGATGCCTGGAATCACAGTGATGCCAAGGGCGTAGCCGAACATCTCGCGAAAGATGGAACCTACCACGATGTGCCCACCAACCAACAGCACTCCCGAGAGGATCTGGTGGCTAATCTTGCTGATTTCTTCGCCTACGAACAGCACAGTTATCAGCTAATCGGCGAAATTCTGGCCAGCGATAATTCGATCGCCTTTCAATACCGGATGTCCTCCCTGGATCAGTCCCATGAGGACTGGTTTGGAGCAGAATTTATGATGGTCAACGGTGACGGTGCCGTAAAAATTACCGATTATTATGATCATGCCCATACCGTGCGCCCGATCATTGCCAAGGCCGGCGATACGACAACGCCTAAATATGCGAAATCTGGTCTCGATTCTAGCCAGCTGGAAGATTATTCCAACAAACTAACAAGCCTGATGACTGGCGATAAAGTGTATTTGGAGTCGGAGCTTACCATGCCTAAATTGGCTAAATTGGTGAAATGCTCGGTAAACCACCTGTCCCAGGCGGTAAACTCCGGATTTGGTATGAGTTTCTTCGATTTTCTCAATAGCTACAGAATCGAAGAAGCGAAAGCCATGCTCAGTCAAAGCAAACCTCAATCTCAGGCTATATTGGATATCTCCTTTGCGGTGGGATTTAACTCCAATTCGGCATTTTATGCTGCATTCAAGAAGGCCACCGGTCAGACGCCGGCCCAGTATCGTCGGGTCTATTTAGCCGAGAACGGTCAAGCTTAGATCAAGCCGTATTTGCTGAACCTATCGAGACCCGCCGCTTCAAGCCCTTTCACAAAATCGCAGCCGATAGGGCAAGAGGTATCGCTATAACCATTATGGCATAAAACCAGCCGGGGAGCCTCTGAACAAGGTTGACCACGCTCAGAGGTCAACCTTGTTCAGAGGTTCCCTGGACTTTTCCCATTCTCAGCACCTGCCAATAACAATTGCAGCAGTAATCGACATGACCGCAGCTCAACCTCACACCGGTTCATACTATGCAGCCAGCAGCAATGGGAGTACCGATTATGCGCCGCTGACTGGAGCAAAAAATGCCGATGTCTGTGTTATTGGGGCCGGCTTCACTGGTCTTGCTACCGCCCTTTTTTTGGCGGAGGGGGGCTACGATGTCCATGTAGTCGAGGCTAACAGGGTAGGCTGGGGGGCTTCCGGTCGCAATGGTGGTCAGATGATTGGTGGTATTTCCGGCGCGGCTGCCCTCACCAGATCGCTGGGCCGGAACGCCGAGGCCATCGTCTGGGAATTACGCTGGGCGGGCCACGAGATTATTCGAGAGTGGGTAGCGAGTTACGATATTCAATGTGATCTCAAATCGGGTTACCTGGATGTGGCGATCAAACCACGCCATGTGCGTGCCTTGCAGGCCAATGTTGAAGCACTGGAAAGGCATGATTTTCCTTTCGAAACCAGGCTGTTATCGAAACAAGAAACCCAGGACAGGATTGGCACCGATGCGTACATCGGGGCCTTGTTGAACATGGGCAACGGTCATCTGCATCCCTTGAATCTTTGTATTGGAGAAGCCAAGGCCGCAGTTTCCCAGGGTGCAACAATTTACGAGCAGTCTCCCGTACTGCGCATCGAAAAAAACAGCAAACCAGTAGTTGTCACCGAACATGGCTCGGTGACATCAGACTTTGTTGTGCTGGCAGGCAATACTTATCACTTTTTAGAGCGCAAACTGCAGGGAATTATGTTTCCCGTGAACAGCTTCATCATCGCTTCTGAGCCACTTAGCCCTGCACTGGTCAGTGAGATCAATCCACAGGATCTCGCCGTCTGTGATCCCAACTATATATTGGAATACTTTCGTTTGAGCGCCGATAAGCGACTGCTGTTTGGGGGCCGCTGTAATTACTTCGGCAGTGATCCCGAAGTGATCAAGCGCCAACTGATGCCAAGGATGTTGAGAATATATCCTCAGTTAGCCGGTATAAATTTCGAGTTCGCCTGGGGTGGCACCATCGGTGTGCCCATTAACAGAGTGCCGCAGATGGGCCGGATCGCCAATAATATAGTTTACTCCCAGGGTTATTCCGGTCATGGGGTAAACGTTACGCATCTGGCCGGACAGATCATGGCTGATACGGTCGCTGGAACTTTGGAACGCTTCGATATTTTCGCGGACATCGAGCCCTTTACAATTCCTGGGCAACGTCTTTTTGGCAGGCAGATGGTGGCGTTGGGCATGCTGTACTATAAGCTCAAGGACAAGCTGTAACGAGCCAGCAGAGCACGTGCCAGACTATTAGAACAAGCGCAAGCATAGTGAGAGTCAGCTTGAAGCAATTACTACAGAATAAAGTCCTCAATAACTGGAACCTTTACTGGCTCATCAGCATCCCCATATCCATTGCTTGTGCATTGGCTATGATACGGGGTGATCTGTCCACTGGTGCAGGCCTGTTACCCTTGATCGAGTTTTCGGTGTATTGCGCGGTGCCGTTGATTTACCTGGCTTTTGCTGCATCTTCTCTGCATGGCTTGTTTCCCAGCTTGTTTAGTCGCTGGCTGCTGCGTAATCGGAGCATTATCGGGCTGTGCTTCGCGACCGCCATGGCTTGGCAGTTGCTGTCTATCTTGTGGTTGGTGCTGGTCCATACCCAGTTTTACCTGGAAGAGCAGTATGTTCTCTCCGATGCCATCGAGGGGACGGTGGGTTATCTTCTCTTGCTGGCTATGGTATTGACTTCTTTTAAATTTGGCCGTCGTCGTTTAACTCCCAGGCAGTGGAAATTGCTGCACAAGATCGGAATCTATTATATTTGGGCCTATATTTGGAGTACCTACTGGTGGCAGGTTTTCTCCTATCCTGATCCACTTCCTATCGATATCATCTATTACTGGGCTGGGTTCCTGGCCTGGGGTTTGCGACTGGGTGCGTGGATGAAAAAAAACTGGCAACAACCCGCGGTGGGTCGCGCAGTTTAAGCAGGCGTAATGGGAGTTTCAATCGTGCAAGATAAATCAACACAGGCAGATGCTGGTGGATTAGCACGCAGACTATATTTGCTGGCCGGTATTGTGACCGTACTCATCGGTTTGATCGGTGCTGGTTCTGGATGGGTCTGGGGTGATCGAAGCTACGAATACCTTATGAGTATTGAATTTACCTACTATCTGCAAAGCTATCTTCCGTATTATCCGTTTGTACCGTTTTTCCCGATTTTTATTCTTATGTTGGGAGCGTTTTTGCTGGTTAGATCCAGGCAATGAAGATGCTACCGAGAGTAGCTAATAGAAAACCAACATCCGCGACTCCATACTCTTACGTGGTGCTGCTGTTGTCGGTGCGTCTTTCATAATCGTCGAGTCTATAGCGTCGAATGATCGCTGGTAAATCTATTTTTGTGTGGCAAGGTCGAGGCTAGTCCCCGATTCCCATCACCGCCTTGATTTCGAGAAAATCTTCGAAGCCATATTCAGCACATTCACGACCATTGCCTGATTGTTTATAACCACCGAACGGTGCATCAAAGCTGCCTTCATTACCGTTGAGGAGTACCATGCCGGTACGAAGTTGAGAGGCGAGTTGCATTGCCCGTGCTTCACCGCCGGACACATATCCACACAAACCGTAGGGTGTGTCATTGGCAATGCGGATGGCTTCGTCATCATCCTGGTAGGGAATAATCGCCAGCACAGGGCCGAATATTTCCTGCTGTGCAAGCGTCGAAGAGTTATCTACATTCGCGAATATGGTTGGCTTGACATAGTAACCTTTATCAAAATTGTCAGGCCTGCCGGTGCCACCACAGACTAATTCTATGCCTTCATCGATGGCCTGTTGAATCAGATGCTGGATCTTGTCGAACTGCAATTTACTCACAACCGGGCCGATATCGGTGCCATCTGCTCTGGGGGCGCCCACCACAACACGTCTGGCGGTAGCGACTGCGATGGCTACAGCTTCGTCATGCTGCGCGGCGGGGACCAGCATGCGGGCCGGTGCATCACAGGATTGGCCGCTGTTAGAGAAGCAACTCAGTGTACCGCCACTCACGGCGCTCTCCAGGTCTGCGTCATCGAGAATGATGTTGGCCGAGTTGCCACCCAGTTCCTGAGTAACCCGTTTCACCGTGTCGGCGGCTGCCTTTGCTACCAGGATGCCGGCCCGGGTAGAACCGGTAAACGAAACCATATCTACTTCTGCATGAGCGGCCATGGCTGCCCCCACAGTCGGGCCATCGCCGTTGATCATATTAAAGACGCCAGCGGGTACGCCGGCTTCGTCCATGATCTGAGCGAACAGATAGGCGGAGAAAGGTGCTATTTCACTGGGCTTGAGAATCATGGTGCAGCCAGTGGCAATAGCAGGTGCAACCTTGCAGGTGATCTGATTGATGGGCCAGTTCCAGGGTGTAATAAATGCGCAGACACCGATCGGTTCTTTGTAAATTTGAGTTCCGCCCCTGTCTTCTACAAACTGAAAATCCTTTAGCGCATTGATCGCCGATCGTAGGTGCCCGGTACCACAGCCAGCCTGTTCTTCGATTGCAAATGGCAGGGGTGCGCCCATCTCATCGCTAATGGCCAGAGCGATTTCATCGTAGTGCTTCTCATAACTGGCGAGGATGCTCTCCAACAAATCCAGGCGTTCTCGTTGGGTAAATCCAGAAAACGATTTAAAGGCAGATCGAGCCGCAGCCGCTGCCTTGTCTACATCGGCCTCGGAGCCTAATGAAATGATCCCGGCAATAGACTCATCGGCAGGATTGATAACATCACAGTTATTCTCCGTTGCAGGATCAATCCATTCGCCGTTTACATAGAATTGTAAGTACTGTCGCATGGTTCGAGTTCCTTCGAGTCCAGATTCTATTAGGGGGTAGTCAAGGCATCCACAATATGTCTGGGTTTGTTCTTGGAAATAAATACTAAAGCCATAATAAACGTAATACATTCGGCTAGGGGTATGGAAATGAATACGCCGATATCACCCAACCAAACTGGTAGTGTTAACAGAAAGAGAAGCGGTAAGACCAAGCTTCTCGAGAGTGCAATCGAGGCTGATAGGCCTGGCTTGTGACAGGCTGTGAAAAATCCGCTGAGAGTGATATTCATGCCGCTGAATAGAAAGGCGGGCCAAAAATAATAGAGGAAACGTGTCGCGATATCCATGGTTGCACCTTCACCCGGTTGCAGAAAGAAACCGATCAATATCTGTGGGAGTGTGAGAAGTATGCCGCAGAGCACGATGGCGATAAGTAAATTTGAAACCAGGGCAATCCGAACAAAGTCAGACATCTTAGCTGCCTGGCGTGCGCCATAGTTCTTGCTGATGAGAGGTTGTAAGGATTCGCCGATGCCGTAAAAAGTCATCAAACCAATAAAGAAAAGATAGTTGACGATAGTAAAGGCGGCTACTCCACTTACCCCCAGTCGGGTAATCATTATCCAGTTCAATAGTAATGTGGTCAGGCCAATAGACATTTCATTGGCAAATTCAGAAAAGCCATTGGCCAGCGCCTTGGGAATGTCGCTCCAACTTCCAGCCAGGTGAATCAACTTGAGCCGGGAAGCCCGTCGAAAGAAATGCGGTAACAGGACTAACAGAACGGATCCGTGTGCCATGCCCGTGGCGTAAGCCGCTCCCGCAATTCCCATCTCCAACTCCACGATAAAAAACCAATCGAGAAGCACATTGATAAACGCGCTGGCGATTAAGGAAAACGAGGCGAGCAAGGGATTGCTGTCTATTCTAACGAAGTAGAACAGGAAGAAGCCCAGTAGGAAGGCTGGCGAAAACGCAAAAATAATTACCAGGTAGTTGGATACCAGCGGGGCCAATTCCACCGTGGCTCCCAGCGCAACAACCAAGGAGTCGAGAAACACGATACCGAGCAAGCAGCTAAGCAAGGCGATGAATACAGAGCAGGTGAGGGATTTGGTAAAAATATCTTTGGCAGCGGAATAATCTTCCTCGCCCAGATATTTGCCGCACATTACCGCGCTGCCAATAGCCAGCATGGTGATAACCGCGAACAGTCCAGACCATACCGGCATCGCTAGATTAACTGCCGCCAACGCCACAGTGCCGACAAAATTTCCAATGAAGATACCGTCGATCATGAAGGCAGAGGATAGGCACAGCATGCCAACAACGGATGGAATTGCGTAGTGCAAAAAAACCGTTATTACGCGCCCACTGACAGGATCGTATTTAGAGCTCATATTCTAGGGAACTTAGACAGTGTTACTTCATGATTGGCATTGAAAAATCACTGCCTTTGCGTATACCCGTGGGCCACCTGGATGTCATAGTCTTCATGCGTGTGTAAAACCTTACGCCGTCGGGGCCATGCACATGCAGTGGTCCGAACAGTGATCGTTTCCATCCACCGAAGCTGTGAAAGGCCATCGGTACCGGGATGGGAACATTTACGCCAACCATTCCTACTTGAATGCTGTGGGTAAATTGCCGGGCGCTGTCGCCGTCCCGAGTGAAAATTGTGGTGCCATTCCCGTATTCGTGGTCGTTGATTAACTCGCAGCCTGCATCGAAACTGGGAACACGGACTACGCATAAGACTGGACCAAATATTTCGTCCTTATAAATACCCATATCTTTGCTGACATTATCGAACAGGCAACCGCCCATGAAATATCCCGCTTCATGGCCTGGAACCTGGTGATTGCGCCCATCGACAATCAGTGATGCACCTTCTTCGATCCCCAGGGCAACATAGCCGGTAACTTTCTCCAGATGCTGGGCAGTGACCAGTGGCCCCATTTCGGCTTCCGGCTCGGTGCCCGGTGCGACCTTAAGGTTTTGCACCTTCGGGGTGAGTTTCTCTATGAGTTGATCTGCCACTTCATCGCCGACACAGACTGCCACCGATATTGCCATACAGCGTTCGCCAGCAGAGCCATAGGCTGCACCCATCAAGGCATCGACAGCTTGATCCAGGTCGGCATCCGGCATGATCAGCATGTGATTTTTCGCGCCACCTAAGGCCTGAACCCGTTTCCCGTGCTCACTGGCCTTGGCATAAATGTACTCAGCGACAGGCGTCGAACCGACGAAGCTTACTGCCTTCACATCGTCGTGGCTCAGCAGGGCATCTACGGCGGTCTTGTCGCCATTGATCACATTAAACACCCCGTCCGGGAGCCCGGCTTGCTTGAAAAGCTCGGCAATCAACAGCCCAGGAGAGGGATCTCTTTCCGAGGGCTTCAAGACGAAGGTATTTCCGCAGGCGACCGCTACCGGAAACATCCACATGGGCACCATGACTGGGAAATTAAAGGGGGTTATGCCCACCACTACACCAAGCGGCTGCATTTCTGACCAGGAATCCACTCCGCCACCAACGTTCCTGGAATGTTCTCCCTTGAGCAGGTGAGGAATGCCGCAGGCAAACTCGATTACCTCCAGTCCACGGGTTACTTCACCGCCGGCATCGCTTAAGACTTTTCCGTGTTCGGCAGTAATCAATTCCTGGAATTTTTCACGATTTTGCTCTATCAGGTCTTTGAATTTGAACATGACCCGTGCACGGTTCAAGGGAGTAGTTGACGACCAGGCGGGGAATGCGGCATTGGCCGCTGCCACTGCTGTATTCACTTCCTCCGGACTGGCCAATGCAACACGCGCTGATTCCTTGCCGGTTGCGGGATTGAATACTGCAGAGCTATTACCGCTGTTGCCGGGGACTATGCTGCCATTGATATAATGTTCGATTGTAGTTGTCACTTCGCTGCCTTGTTTTGGTTTTGGTGAGTAGCCAGAATTATCAGGCAGTTGCTTTAATGACCCTGCCCAATGTCTCAAAAATCTGATCAATCTGTGCTTTTTCGATTATCAGTGGCGGGCTTAGTGCAATTATATCCACCGACGGCCGAATAAGTAGGCCTTCCTCATGGAAACAACGGGTAAAAATATCATAGACACGCGCTCCGGGTTTTCCTTCTCTGCTGGAAAATTCAATACCCGCGATTAAGCCATAATTGCGGATATCTATAATATTGGGGAGTCCTTTAAGAGAATGAACGGCGTCTTCCCAATAGCTTTCTATCTCGATGGTGCGTTCGAATAGATTCTCCTGTTGATAAATATCCAGGCTTGCCAATGCAGCGGCGGCGGCCACTGGATGACCGGAATAGGTATAGCCATGAAAGAGTTCGATGCCTTGTCCGCTGCCTTGCATGAATGCCGCGTGAATAGAATCCTTTACGAACACTGCTCCCATGGGCACAGTGCCATTGGTCAGGCCTTTGGCGCTAGTAATGATGTCCGGCGTAACGCCGAGGCGCTCTGCCGCGAATGCCTTGCCTACTCTACCAAACCCGGTGATGACTTCATCGAAGATCAGCAATATGCCATGGCGGTCGCAAATTTCCTTGAGTCTTGTCAGGTAGCCTTTAGCCGGAAACACTACTCCGCCCGAACAGGCTATGGGTTCGACAATAACCGCGGCGATCGTGGCAGGGTCATGCAGCAGGCACAGCCTCTCCAGGTCGTCGGCAAGTTCGACACCATGCTCCGGCAGTCCGCGACTGAAAGCATTGCGTTCCATGTCCAGAGTATGGCGTAGATGATCGACCGCCGGCAGCAGGCTGCCAAAGGCCTCGCGATTCCCGGCGATGCCACCCACCGACATGCCGCCAAAATTGGTGCCATGATAGCCCTTCTCCCTACCTATGAGCATGGTTCTAGCACTGTCTCCACGAGCCCGGTGATAGGCCAGGGCAATTTTCAATGCGGTATCTACAGACTCGGAGCCGGAATTGGTGAAGAAAACATGATTCAAGCCTGGGGGAGTGATCTCACAGAGGCGTTCGGCGAGGCGGAATGCGATCGGATGTCCCATCTGGAAAGTCGGAGCGAAATCCATGCGTTCGAGTTGCTGTTTGACCGCTGCGGTGATGGATTCTCTGCCGTGGCCCGCGTTGCAACACCAGAGGCCCGAGGTGCCATCGAGAACTTCGCGGCCATCATCCGACCTATAGTACATGCCCTTGGCCATGGTCAGCATTCTTGGTGTCTGCTTGAATTGCCGATTGGCAGTGAAGGGCATCCAGAATTCTTGTAGATTCTTAACTTCCGGTGATGGTTTGCTTTTGGCGTTCATAGGGAACCTTGAGAAGTAGGGTGATTATTCGGAAATGTTAAATATATTTGACAAATATGTCCACATTTCCCGGTATATTGTTTAATATATTTAACTCTTTCAGGCTGGAGTCGTCGCTATGTCGATTGAACTGGGCACCCGATTGAAGACGGTGCGCAAGCATTTTGAGCTTTCCCAGCGGCAATTAGCCAGGCGCTCAGGGGTAACCAACGCCACTATCTCACTGATCGAACAGAGTAAGGTGAGTCCTTCGGTGAGTTCATTGAAGAAGGTGCTGGACGGATTGCCCATGTCCCTGGCGGATTTTTTTACCTTCGAATCGGAACCCACGTCGGAACATATCTACTACCGGAAAGACCAGCAGCCCGATGTAGGCAGTGGAGACATTCATTTCTATTTGATTGGCGCCAACCGTGAAAATCGTCAGATGTGTGTGTTGCGAGAGGTGTTATTGCCGGGCACCGACACCGGCGAGGAGATGCTACAGCATGAAGGAGAGGAAGCCGGGGTGATTATCGAGGGGCGAGTCGAACTGACAGTCGGTGCCGAATGTCAGATTCTTGTGGAGGGCGAGGGTTACTATTTTGAGAGCCAGACGCCACACAGATTTCGCAATGTGGGTGATGACAAAGCGGTCATCATCAGTGCTAACAGCCCGGCTAGTTTTTAATTAATCGGTAGTTTGCCGCCAGGCGGGACCGCTTGGTGAATAAGGCGAGTACATACTATGAGTAGTGAGCAGAGGTTCGAAATCGACGATTTAAGGCGTGCCGACGCCGGCCACCACCTGCACCCTTTTACCGATGCAAAGGAGTTAAATCGGCAGGGCACACGCGTCATCGTCAAGGCCGATGGTGTCTATATCTGGGATGCCGAGGGCCACAAGTTGCTGGACGCAATGGCCGGGCTCTGGTGTGTCAACATAGGCTATGGAAGAAAGGAACTGGCGCAGGCCGCCTACCAGCAGATGCAGCAGCTCCCCTATTACAATAGTTTCTTTCAGTGCACCACGCCACCGGCTATCGAACTGGCAGAAGTACTGGCGAAACTGGCGCCAAGTCATATTAATCATGTGTTTTTTACCGGTTCTGGTTCGGAGAGCAATGACACCATTGTTAGAATGGTGCGGCGTTACTGGGATCTGTTGGGTGAGCCGCAAAAGACTGTCATCATCAGCCGCAACAATGCCTATCATGGTTCCACTATGGCCGCCGCCAGCCTCGGTGGTATGAAATTCATGCATGCCCAGGGCGGCTTACCATTGCCGGGATTTGTCCATATCGATCAACCCTATTGGTACGCTGAGGGGGGCGACAGAGATCCCGTTACTTTCGGCCTGGAGGTAGCACAGCAACTGGAACAGAAAATACTCGAGCTGGGGCTGGATCGGGTGGCGGCGTTTATCGGCGAGCCGATACAGGGCGCCGGCGGTGTGATCATTCCACCCGAGTCGTACTGGCCGGAGGTTCAAAGGATATGTGACAAGTATGGTATTTTGCTGATAGTGGATGAAGTCATCTGTGGATTTGGACGCACCGGTAAATGGTTCGGCTCGGACTACTATGGCATCAAGCCAGACTTCATGCCGATCGCCAAAGGGCTTTCTTCCGGTTACCTGCCGATAGGCGGCGTCATGGTGGGTGACAGGGTTTCACAAGTGTTAATCGACAAATGTGGCGAGTTCGCTCACGGCTTCACCTATTCAGGGCATCCGGTAGCAGCGGCGGTGGCCCTGGCAAATTTGAAAATTCTCCGTGAAGAAGGCATCGTCGATACTGTAGCGGATCAAACTGGACCTTATCTGCAGCAGCGCTGGGCCGAATTAGCGGAGCATCCATTGGTTGGCGAAGCTAGAGGGGTTGGATTCCTTGGCGCCCTGGAATTGGTTAAGGATAAGGCTAAACGCGAATTCTACCCGAAGCTGGGAAAAGTGGGCGGCCTATGCAGGGACCTGGCGATCGAAAACGGACTGGTAATGCGAGCGGTCGGTGACACCATGATAATATCTCCACCCCTGATCGCCAGCGAGGCACATATCGATGAGCTGGTAGAGAAGGTCAGGCTCTGCCTTGATCAGACGCTGCAGGGAATTCCCAAACTGAATTTCGACGAATAAGCCTCACAAAATTATCATACGAATTTGACTAATGGATATCGGTGTTCCCTTAAGAGATCTTGGAGAAATAGACAGCTCCGCCTTGCGTGCATCAATAATAGGCTTCGACGATGCTGTGTGGCTAGAAAATAACTATCGCCAGCAAGTCTATGATGTACATACACAGACGCACTCACTGGTCATGCTGTTCACCGATGGCAAGGGTTGGCCCGATATTGAGATAACAAAGGAATCTGCCTGGGATCTATTGGTTGACGAGGCGATGCCGGTTATGCATGGGATATTGAAGGAGTTTTATCCTCCCGGTGGGACCATCGTCCGGGCAATGGCAGCGAAGCTGCTGGCGGGAGGGATCATCAAAACCCATGTCGACCATCATCCATCGTTTCATGCGGGGCACCGTATTCACATACCCATCACCACCAATTCGAGAGTACGATTTATGATCGACGGCCGGCCCTATCGCCTCGAAGTAGGCAAGGCCTATGAATTGAATAATCAAAAGACCCACAGCGTGATGAATAAGGGCAAGGAAGATAGGATAACTTTTATTTTTGACTATATTCCGCCGGACAAGATTCAAGGCCGGTGACCAAAAAGAGTTAGTGCTTAAATGGAGCTTATGACAAGGATCTATTCTGTCTGAGCATAATCCACCCGGCAACCGCAACACCTATCGACACCGCCAGTATAATCAACGTTGCCAATGCATTGATGTCCGGTGTAACGCCCAACTTTACCTTTGAGAATATCACCATGGGCAGGGTATTCGATCCGGCTCCGGAGACGAAACTGGCGATCACCAGATCATCCAGTGATATGGTAAAGGCCAGCAGCCAGCCGGAAATCATCGCCGGAGAGATTATCGGCAGCGTGATGTCCAGAAACACCTGGAAGGGGCGTCCGCCGAGATCCATGCCAGCTTCTTCTAAGGAGCGATCCATACTCAACATGCGCGATTGCACAATCACTGTCACATAGGCCATGGAAAAAGTGATATGGGCGATAGTAATGGTAGTGACGCCGCGGGTGGCGGGCCAGCCTATTAACTCCTGCAGAGAGACGAACAGCAGTAGCAACGACAGACCGGTAATCACCTCTGGCATTACCAGGGGTGCTGCCACTATGCCGGTGAAGAACAGCCTGCCCCTGAATTTGCCCATGCGCGTCAAGGCTAGTCCGGCAAGCGTGCCGAAGATGGTGGCGACTGTGGCGCTGACTACTGCCACCTGCAGGCTCAGCAGGGCAGCGTCTATAATCTGCTCGTTGGCAAATAAGGCGCTGTACCAGCGGGTGGAAAATCCGCCCCACACCGATATCAATCTGGAATCATTGAACGAGTAAGCGATAAGCAAGAAAATTGGGATGTACAGGAATGCGAATCCGAAACAGAGCATGGAAAGTAGTGCGGTTGACTGTCTTTTCATCAGTCGCTCGACCTACCGCTGACTTGCATGCGTTGAAATAGCATTATTGGTAGCACCAGAATAAGCAGCAAGATGGTGGCGACGGCGGATGCCAGGGGCCAGTCACGATTAACAAAAAATTCATCATAGAGTGTGCGCCCGATCATTAGTGAATCCAGCCCGCCCAGCAGGGAAGGGATAACGAACTCGCCCATGGCCGGGATAAATACCAGCAGCGAGCCAGCGACGATACCAGGCAGGGAAATCGGCAGGATAATATCCCAGAATACCTGTAATGGTTTAGCGCCGAGATCTGCGGCGGCATCATGGAGATCCAGATCTAGTCGCTCCAGATTAGCGTACAGGGGTAAGATCATGAAGGGTAGATAGGTATAGACAATACCGATGTAAACGGCAAAATTCGTGTAGAGCATTTGTAAGGGTTCATCGATAATGCCAATCCACAACAACGCACTATTGATGATCCCGTTGGTACTCAAGATTCCCATCCAGGCGTAGACCCGCAACAGAAACGAAGTCCAGAACGGCAGGATAATTAACATCAATAGTATATTGCGCCGGGTCGGTGGAGACTGGGCAATGTAATAGGCCATGGGGTAGCCCAGTAACAAACAGAGTACCGTGGAGATAGAGGCGATTTTTATGGATCTTAAGTAGCTGACCCAGTAGAGGTTATCATCGAGCAGGAATAGGTAATTATTGAGTGTTCCCTGGAAACGGTTGAGTAAATTCTGAGTATGATCAAACAGGGCCGTGAAGGGTGGTTGTGCCACGATAGGGTCGGAAAAACTTATCTTGAATACGATGGCAAAAGGCACCAGGAAAAACAATAACAGCCAGGTATAGGGAACCCATATTACGATTCGTCGCCAGAGTAAATCCCCGAATGTTTGTTGCTTAGTTGCCATGGATTAGTCCGCTATTGTGTTATTCCAATAGCACGATACTGCTGCCTTGTTCCCAGGACAGATATACTTCATCGTCCCACTCCACCACATGTTCAGAAGATCTCTGCCGGTTCTGTGCGCTAACTTGGACCATAAGGCCAGATTCGGTTTTCACGCGATAGATAGAATAATTACCGTAATAGGCTAGATCCAGGACCACGCCTTTGGCTGTGGTGATGTTTTCTCCCATCGGTAGTTGCTTGCTGATGGATATTTTTTCCGGCCGCACGGCGATGCCCACCTTGTCACCGGTGCTTGCGGCGCTGTCGGTGTGCGCCTTCATTAGTATCTCTGAGTGGTCAAGTTTTGCGGTTAGCCCCGAGTCATCCAACTCGACTACAGTGGCATCGAATATATTGATAGTGCCAATAAAATTGGCAACGAAACGATTCTTGGGATATTCGTAAATCTGGGCAGGGGTCCCCGTCTGTACAAATTGACCCTCCTTCATAACGGCAATTCTGGTCGCCAGCGTCATCGCCTCTTCCTGATCGTGGGTCACGACGATGAAGGTAATCCCCAGTTCATCCTGCAGATTCATTAACTCGAATTGGGTCTGTTCCCTAAGTTTCTTATCCAAGGCTGCCAGAGGTTCGTCCAGTAACAGTAGTTTGGGATTTTTTATGAGCGCTCTGGCCAAAGCAACCCGCTGTTTTTCCCCTCCTGACAGACGATTGGGTTTGCGTTTGGCAAAACCGCCCAACTGCACTAGCTCTAACATTCTCTGCACGCGCCGGTCGATCTCTGATCGCTCAATTCCTTGCTTTCGTAAACCATAGGCAATATTTTTCTCCACCGTCATGTGGGGAAACAATGCATAGGATTGAAACATCATGTTGATAGGGCGGTCGTAGGCGGGCCAGTCGGTAATATCGTCACCGTCGACTATTATTCTTCCCGATGTCGGTGTCTCCAAGCCTGCCAGCATTCGCAGCAGCGTCGATTTACCACATCCAGAGCCTCCCAGGATTGCAAACAGCTCACCTTTGCGAATATCCAGGTTGACCTGGTCGACGGCTTTGAATTCATCGAAATCTTTGCTGAGAGACTGGATCTGAACGAAGGCTTGTGGGTCAGGCGTGGTAGCAAAATTGTTTTTAGAGTCCACCATCAAAGATTACAATCCTGATTTTATTTTGGTCCAGGTTCTCGAGCGTTTTCTTTCCAGTTTCGGCTCCAGAATATGGGTTATCTCCAACTTCAGGAAGGTTTGCTCATCCGGATAGATGGCAACATCAGAAAAATACTCGGGGCTGATCAGGGGATTGGCAGCCAGATTGGCATTGGCATAGCCGATGTAGTTGGTAATTTTTGCGATAACGTCCGGCCTGAGCAGGTAGTTGAGGAACAGATGTGCGTTATCTACGTGTGTTGCATCGGCGGGGATATACACCATGTCGTACCAACCAATACCGCCCTCGTCGGCCATTGAATATTTGAAATTAATGTTAAGCCCCACTTCCCTGGCGCGAGTCGTCGCTACGGCATAGTCACCGGACCAACTCATGGCCATGCAGACTTCTCCACTGGGTAAATCTATCACCAATTTCGACGAACTGAAGTATTTGATGTAAGGCCTGACGGCGGTTAGCAGTTCTTCCACGGCTTTCAGGTGCTGCGGTTCCACCGAGTTAAAAGGCAAACCCAGATAGATCATAGCCATGGGTACGACCGAGGTTGGGTCATCCAGAAAAGAAACACCACAATCACTAAATTTGGAAATAACCGCCGGGTCAAAGATAAGAGCATAGCTGTCCACCGGCGCATCGGGCATGATTGCCTCAATAATGTCGGCGTTGTAGGCAACCCCGGTCGTCCCCCACATGTAAGGCATGCCAAAGCGATTGCCCGGATCAAACTCATCGATTGCCGCCAGAATTTTTGGATCCAGGTTTTTCCAGTTGCTGAGTTTAGCCTTGTCCAGGGGCTGAAAAACGCCGATAGCCACCAGCCTCGATGCGAAAGATGCGCCGTGAAAGATCAGGTCATAGCCACTTCTGCCGGCCAGCAGCTTGGTGTCCACGATCTCACTGTTGTCATAGATATCGTAGTTGACCTTGATATCGTATTCTTCCGTGAACGCCGCTACCACTTCAGGGTGGATATAGTCAGACCAATTGTATAAATTCAGCAGATTTTCTTGCTGTGAGAAAGCGGCGGACGCGTGCAGTAGTAATGCTTGCAGCATTAGACATCTGAGTACTGTGTTAAGTTTTTGCATGTCTAGTCTCAAATAGCGGTGTTCAGGAACGCTGCCTATTATTACTAGGAAAATGCTTCGAGAACAACGCCGACAGATAATTCATGGCGATATTTCGGGCCTGTTCCGGACTGGTTTCTCGGGGTGTAATCAAAATATCCAACCACAAACCGTCGGCCAGGGCCGTATAGCCTGTGGTTATACCTTGAGGATCTGAGTGTGGGTAGTTGCCTTCTTCGATCAATTCGCTGAATAAGTTAGTCAGGCTAGTGGCCAGATCCTTGTCAAGTTTGGAACAGATCTTCGAATAAACCGGGCGGGATTTTGCCTCACCCCAGAAGGCAAACCAGACCGCGAGTTTATTGCGAGCTACGATGTTCTTGCTGAAATCATATTCGACGTGGGCGACCAGTTTTTCAACGTTGGTTTTGGTCTCGTCGCGAAATATTTTATCGAGACCAGTTTTGTATTCATCTGCCACCGAGCGCAATGTCTCCAGCAACAGTTTTTCCTTGCTCTCAAAGTGCAGATTGACGATACCGAGGCTGAGACCCGCCTCACGGGTTATATCGGCCATGGTGGTGCCGGACAGCCCGTTCCTGGCGATGCTCTTTATGGTGGCCTTGATTAACTGCTGCCGACGTGCCTGCTTGGGCATGACGCGTCGCATAGCAGCGGCCTTTAATACGGCGCTTGCCATCGGTCTCGTCTCGCTTGTCATATTCAGCATGCCTGCTGCGCGGATTTCAGTACATTAAACCATTGTACTGCTCTTGACAAATGAATGATTATTCATTCATTTATGGACAGTGGGCTGGGGTTTTGGCATGCTACGTTTTTTGGCACTGACACCAGCTGACCAAGTCACCATCGACAAAATAGAGTGTAACCGCGTGACCAAGAAATACGATGCAATAGTCATCGGCGGCGGGCACAACGGCCTGACCAATGCAGCCTACCTGGCGAAGGCGGGTCTGGAAGTGCTGGTGCTGGAGAAAAACCCCTACATAGGCGGTGCTACGGTAAGCCGGGAGCTCCATGAAGGTTGGAAATATTCCAATTGTTCTTACGTGTGTAGCCTGCTGCGACCGGAAATTACTCGGGATCTGGAACTCCCTCGTCATGGCTTGCAGGTAATACCCTACGGCGGCAGCGTAACATTTTGCCAAAATGGCGATTACTTCGGCGACTATCCCGATCACGGACGCCAGTATCGAGAGATCGCCCGACACTCGGTTCGCGATGCCGATGCCTATGAGCGCTACTCCGCCGATGTGATGAAGCAGACTCGATTGATTCGTCCTTTTCTGATGCGCACGCCACCAGATCCCACCTCCTTAAAGCTTCGAGATTTGAAGGAGATGCGGGTGTTGGCCAAGGCCTTCGCAGAGCTGGGCGAAGAGGGACTGGCCGACACCCTCAAGTTCTGGACCATGAGCATCGGCGACTACCTCGATGGGTATTTCGAGACCGATGTATTGAAGGCACATCTGGCCGGCAGCGGGATTATTGGTACTGCTCTCGGTGTGTATTCGCCGGGCACGGCCTATGTGCTGTTGCATCACTATATGGGTGATGTCGACGGCACGGTGGGTGCCTGGGGCTTTGCCCGTGGCGGCATGGGTGCGATAGCGGATGCGCTGGCCGCCGCTCTTCAATCCTATGGTGGTGAGATAAAGCGCGATGCCGAGGTAGGGCAGATTATTGTCAAGGATGGCGTAACCAGAGGAGTGGCGCTGACTAACGGAGACGAACTCTATGCTGATATCGTGGTTTCGAACCTAGACCCGAAGCGAACCTTTCTGAAGATTATGGACGCGAAGGATTTGCCTGAAGATATTATTCACAAGGCAAAAAATTTCAAGATTCGTGGCTCTTCCGGTAAGTTAAACATCGCCCTGGATGGTTTACCGACCTTTAACGGCATTCCCAAGAACAGCCCATTGCTGCGCTGCGATATGCATATTCTCGATTCCCTCGAAAGAATGGAGAAGGCCTATGACGATTGGAAGGCTGAGACCTGGTCGAAAGATCCCTATGTCGACATGCTAATTCCGACTCAAGTCGATCCCACAATGGCGCCTCCCGGCAAGCATATGATGACGGTGTTTGTACAATACGCGCCGCCGAAAATTAACGGTGGCGAGTGGACCGATGACGACCGTGATGCCTTCGGCAACAATGTTATCGAGCAGATAGCCAAATATAGCCCGGACTTTAAGGATCTAATCCTGCATTGCGAAGTCAGGACGCCGCGCGAGATTGAAGATGAGGTGGGGCTGACCGAAGGCAACATCTTCATGGGGGAACTGACCTTCGATCAATTATTGTTTAACCGGCCCTTTCCAGGCTATGCCCAGTATCGTGGACCGGTACCGGGTATGTATATGTGTGGTTCGGGCACACATCCCGGCGGTGGCGTGATGGCGGCGCCCGGGGCTAATGCGGCACGGGAAATTCTGCTGGATCTGAAACGGCCTAACACGGTACCGGCGGGATACCCCGATGACTGATGCCCAAACCAACACCGATGTCATCATAGTCGGAGGCGGTCACAACGGATTGGTCTGCGCGACTTACCTCGCCAGGGCCGGGCGCAGGGTGTTGGTTCTGGAAGCCAATGCAGCGCTAGGGGGGGCCGCGGCGACTCGGGAATTTGCGGATGGTTATTCGGTTTCTACCTGTGCCCAATGGCTATACCAGCTGAACCCGAAGGTGGCTAGCGATCTGGAATTGGAAAAACACGGCCTGGAATTGCTGGCTCGCGACCTGGATACCATCGCACTGGCGCTGGCGGGCAATCATGTCACGTTGAAAACTGACAGCGTTGAGAGTGACTCGGTGTCGGACGGTGACAAGCTTGCCTATCGACGCTTCAACCAACAGATGCTCAAATTCTCCAAACTATTGGCCAGTGCCTGCGAACGTCGGGCGCCGAAGCTGTTGGATAACAATTTCACCGATCTGCTTACTCTGGCGAAGTTGGGTATCGGCATGAAGATGCTCGGCAAGGCAGATATGCGTGATCTGATTCGGTTGGCGTTGATCAATATCTACGATGTCATGGAAGAGAATTTCGATAATGAGCTGCTGAAAGCGGCTATTAGCATGGACGGGGTATTGGGTTCACACATGGGGCCGCGCTCACCGAATACCGTGTTCGGTTATCTGTACCGGCGTCTGGGTGATGTCTATGGCTACCGGGGACCGGCGGTAGTAAAAGGTGGCATGGGAGCCGTCGGTGAGGCCATGGCCGCGTCCGCCAGGGCCTGTGGTGTAGAGCTAAGAACTGAAGCCAGGGTAGAAAAAATCAACCTGGAACTGGATCGGGTCACCGGTGTCACGCTGGTGAGCGGGGAGGTCGTCGATGCCCCTGTGGTGGTGTCCAATGCAGACCCGAAAACCACTCTGGAAAAATTGATAGGTTTTAGGAATATTGAAACCGGAGTGGCGCGGCGTGTGAGTAATATCCGCATGCAGGGCAATACGGCAAAATTACATGTTGCGCTCAAGGGATTACCGGATTTCAAGGGCCTCACCGACACAGAACAAGGTCAGCGACTCATTATCGCCCCGACCATGAACTATATAGAACTGGCCTTCAACGCTGCCAAGTATGGGGAGTATTCTCCGGCGCCGGCAATGGATATCAGCATTCCGACCCTGCATGATAAGTCCTTGGCGCCAGCAGGCTGCCATGTGCTTTCTGCCATCGTGCAATTTGCTCCCCACGATTTGAAGCAGGGCTGGAAAGTCGCTAAAGCACCGTTCAAGAATCTGGTGATCGACTGCATAGCCCAATACGCCCCCGGTATTAAAGAACTAATTGTCGCCAGCGAATTGCTCACGCCTGAGGATTTGGCGAATGAATTTAATATGAGTGGTGGTCACTGGCATCATGGCGAACTCGCGGTCGATCAGATCATGATGATGCGTCCATTCCCTGGTGCAACACAGTACAGTGCTCCTGTGGACGGCTTGTTTCTTTGTGGTGCCGGTACCCATCCAGGCGGAGGCATCATGGGGCTGGCTGGTCATAACGCCGCGAAGGAAATAATTAAACGAGGAACTGCAGGATGAGACAACACGACGAAACTATGCTGTTGCAGACTCCGTTCCATTCGCGGATAGCCAAGGCCTGTGAACTCAATCAATGGGATGACTGGAAGGGTTACACCACGCCGCACGTCTATACCGAGGTTGAGCAGGAATATTTTGCCATTAGGAACAGCACCGGTGTCTTCGATCTCACTCCGATGATGAAGTACCGCATCACCGGACCGGACGCCGAGGCCTATCTGAATAAATTGCTGACCCGTGATATCAGGAAAATCGGTGTGGGTCGTGTCGCCTATGCCGTATGGTGTGACGACGCCGGTCAGGTGATGGACGACGGTACGGTTTTTCATCTCGGGGAAAATGATTATCGCCTGTGTGCCTATAATCGGGTAATGGATTGGATGATGTGGTCGGCCATGGGATTCGATGTGACAATCGAGGACGAGACTGCCGATGTGGCTGCACTGGCGGTACAGGGACCCACGTCCTGTTCGGTCTTGAAGGCCATGGGTTTCGAGGGAATTGAGAATCTCAAAGCTTTTGGAATCAGGACCTATGCCTTCGATGGCGTGATACTAATGGTCAGTCGCACCGGCTTTACCGGTGATCTGGGATACGAGCTATGGATTGATCCAGACAAGGCAGAACTGCTATGGGACAGGCTTTTTGACGCCGGTAAAAACTTTGGCATCAGGGCTATCGGCGGTGCTGCGCTGGAACTGGCTCGAATCGAAGCAGGCTTTCTGCAGGCGGGAATAGATTTCGTTGCGGCGGAGCACGCGGTGCGGATGGGACGATCTCGATCGCCATTTGAGTTGGGCCTGGAATGGTTGGTAAGCTTCGATAAACCGATTTTCAACGGACGCCGGGCACTGCTGGAAGAGAAGAAAAATGGCTCCCGTTATCGCTTCGTGTATCTGGACGTGGAAGGCAACAAGCCCGCCGAACATTCGTTTATTATGAAGGGTAGTAAGGTGATAGGCACAGTTACCTCCGCAGCATGGTGTCCAACCGCCAAATCAAACCTTGCTTTTGCGCAAGTCGAATCCAAATATGGGAATGTTGGCGAGGTGCTAGTCGCGGAAATTTATTACCAGCGGGAACTACAGTGGACCAGAGTGTTGGCTAGCTGCACGGTGATAGAGAAGGTCATATTCAATCCTCCCCGGCGCCGACAGACTCCCGCAGCCGATTTCTAATACTGAGATAAAAAGATGAACATTGCACAGCCCCAGGAACTGGAGGCATTTTTAGAATCCCATCCTGAGACGACGATGCTCGAGGTGATGTCGCCAGATATCAATGGCATTCTACGTGGCAAACGCATACCCGTAGATGAGTTCGAAGTTCTCTTCAGTGAGGGCATAAAAGCTCCGGCTTCAATTTGTCTGTGTAATAGTCGCGGAGGATTTGCCGATGACGTTAAACTCGGTGCCCTGGAAGGGGACCCGGACAAGCTGATGCGGCCGATCGCAAATACTCTCGCCCCGATCAGTTGGTTAAAATCTGCAACGGCGCAGATTCTTGCTTCCTTTACCGAGCTAGACGGCAGTCCCACCTTCTTCGATCCACGCAATGTGCTCATCGAGGCGCTGCAGCCATTCTATACCATGGGGCTGCAAGCCATCGTCGCTACCGAATTGGAGTTTTACCTTATCGCGGAGGGTGATGCTGCGCTGCCGAAGTTGCAGTTGCCCAATGTTCCCGGCACCCGGCTCCCGCAACCGGGCTATCAATACGGCATGGCGGAAAACTTGTGGGACCACGATGATTTTCTCGAAGACGTGCGTCTAGCCAGTGTGGAGCAGGGTGTGCCAATGACCACGGTGCAATCGGAATTCGCGCCTGGCCAGTATGAGATCAATCTTCATCATATCGACGATCCGGTAGTCGCCTGCGATCATGCGGTGTTACTCAAGCGCATCGTCAAAGGCGTTGCGCGCACCCATGGTATGTCCGCCTGCTTTATGGCAAAGCCTTTCGAGGGCATCGCCGGTTGTGGCTTACATATTCATTTCAGCGCCTATGATCAGGAGGCCAACAATATTTTCGCCGGTAGTGACTCTGAACAGCTTCCTGCCATCTCGGCAAGGCTGCGCCATGCCATCGGTGGGCTGGCGGAGACCATGGAAGATGCCATGGCGATCTTTGCCCCTAATGGGAATTCATACCGGCGCCTGATTCCAGGTAACTACGCACCCTTGACGCCAAATTGGGGCTATAACCACCGTGATGTGTCGCTACGAATTCCCGTCTCCAATGACCGCAATCGACGCCTGGAACATCGGGTGGCAGGTGCCGATGCCAATCCCTATCTAGTGATGGCGGCCATAGCCGCGGGTATTCACCACGGTATCAGCAATGCTTGTGATCCGGGGGAGATGATTCCCGAAGGCTTCGAAATAAAAGAGGAAGTCATCACCCTGCCCAGGATCTGGTCCGTGGCCCTGGATAAATTCGAAGCCGGCTCAGTGCTGCCGGACTATCTTGGCGAGGAGTATTGCCGGCTGTTTGGCATGATGCGCCGCAGCGAGTGTGAAGAATTTTCCAGGCAGGTTTCAAATATCGACTACGACTGGTACCTGAGGTCGGTTTAGCCCCTATCCTTAACTAGCTGATTAATCGAATAAAAGCCCAGAAGCTGTGTCTAAAAATATCAATTGAATAGATAATTAAACGTCTATATGATCATTTAATGAGGCTTGAACGATGAAACCTATAGCGACCGATGTCACCGATTCGACCACCAGGATGGCGGAGATGGTGACTGCCCAGATGGACAAACCTGGGTTCGCCATAGATGCCTATTTTTACCGCTCCCATGTCATCTATCAGACCGAGTTGGAACAGATAGTCTTCAAGAGTTGGCTGTATGCCGGGCACGTCAGCCAGATCCCTGACAGCGGCGATTATTTCCTGTTCGAGTTGGGCGAGGACTCGATCATTGTCAGCCGTGACGACAAGGGCAAAGTTCAGGCTATGCACAATATTTGTCGTCACCGAGGAGCACGAGTCTGTGAAGACATGAGCGGCAATCGCGGGAGTTTTGTCTGCCCCTATCACGGCTGGGTCTACAACATCGATGGTTCCTTAAGGGCAGCCCGTGACATGGAAATGCTGGAGGATTTTTCCTCTGACAACTATGGACTGAAACCTGTCAGGCTTGAAGTCTTCCAGGGTTTGATGTTTATTAACTGCGATCCTGATGCGGCGGATTTCCGCGGGCCGCTGGAAAAAATGACGGTACAGCTCGGCGCCTATGATCTAGCCAACGCCAAGGTGGCTGATAGCAAGCTCTATGCGGTCGAGGCCAATTGGAAACTGTGTCTGGAGAACTATCTGGAATGTTATCACTGCGCCACCTCCCATCGCAGTTACGCCAGGATTCACACCCTCAAGGCACTGGCTCACAAAGTTAAACCGATCAACGAGGCGATGTGGGCTCGTGCCGATGAGGTAACCGGGGTGCCGGGTATAGCAGATGCTTTTTATGCATACTACGGTCTGGCCAGCGGTTTCGGAGCCTGTGCCTACCACAGTCGCTACGCCCTCTATGAAGGTTACCTGACCGGCAGCGAAGATGGTAAGCCTCTCGCTCCCTTGATGGGAAACATGCAGGGATACGATGGCGGTGCCGGCGATTTTCAGATGGGTCCCCTGAGCTTCATGTTGAACTATCCGGATCACTGTGTGCTGTATCGCTTTATTCCGCGAGGAATAACCCAGACCGATATGGAGATAGTATGGTTCGTGAATGGAGATGCCGAGGAAGGCGTGGATTACGACAAGGGAAAACTCACCCGGCTATGGCATTCCACCGCCCGGGAAGACGAGTTCATAATTCGTCGCAATAGTGCAGGCGTAAACTCCCATTTTTTCGAACCCGGGCCCTACCACCCGGAATTTGAACAGATGTCGATGAGTTTTATCAAGTGGTACCTCGATACCTTGCATCGAGTTTCCAGGCCATAGCATGAATAGTCTATTCCTGAAAAAAACTGTCGAAACCAGCGATCACCCGCGATCATACTATGCAGCATCTGCCAGTTGGCAGACCGACTATCCGCAGCTAGAGGGTGAACTCAATGTTGAAGTGGTTATTATCGGGGCAGGATTTAGCGGCGTCGCCACGGCGGTAGAACTCTGTGAGAAAGGCTTCAAGGTAGCCTTGGTGGAAGCCAATCGTATCAGTTGGGGTGCCAGTGGCCGCAACGGCGGACAGATCATCGGTGGTCTTGGTCACAATCCGCAAGCGTTCAGGCGAACTATTGGCAATGACGGTGTTAAGGCGATAGTTCAGATGGGTGCGGAATGCGTCGGCATTGTTCGCGAGCGCATCGAGAAGTACGACATCGACTGTGATCTGAAATGGGGCTACTGCGAAGCCGCATTGCGACCCCGACATCTGCAGGCCTATCGGCGCTGGGCAGCAGAAGACGAGGATATAGAATTATTGGACAAGAACCAACTGAAGGAATACATCAATTCAGATATTTATCTTGGCGGCTATGTTAAGCATAATTGGGGCCATCTGCATCCGTTGAATCTGTGCATTGGAGAAGCCCGCGTCGCAGAAAATCTGGGAGCGAAAATATTTGAACAGTCACCGGTAAGCAAGATCACCTATGGCGATAATCCCGCGGTGCACACCGAGAAGGGTACCATCAGAGCGGACACCGTGGTTGTGTGCGGCAACGCCTATCTGGGCAAGCTGATTCCCTATCTGGATAATCGGGTGCTGCCCTCCACCAGTTGTATCATCGCCACGCAACCATTGAATGAGCAACAACTCGATCAAACCCTGCGCAGGGACGTGGCGGTCTGTGATTCCAGAACCGCGCTGGACTACTATAGACTGTCAAATGACAAACGCCTCTTGTTTGGAGGCTTGTCGAACTACACGGGTCTTGAGCCGACGAATGTCCTCGATATCATGCGTGCCAAGATGGCCAATGTTTTTCCTAGCCTGAAGAATGTAGGCATCGACTACCAATGGAGCGGGCAGATGGCTATCAGTCTCCGCCGCATTCCCCAAATGGGTCGCCTCGACGGCAATGTCTTATACCTCAGTGGTTACTCGGGTCATGGTTTGGCGCCGACGCATATAATGGGCCGCGTTATCGCCGAAGCGATCGCGGGTAACTCGGAAAGATTTGACATCCTGTCGAAGATAACTCACTACCCTTGGCCCGGCGGCAAATTGCTGCGGCGTCCGGCGATGGCGGCTGGCATGATGTTCTACAAGATGATGGATTTGTTGTAAGCGGCGCAAGAGCAAAGAAGTACTGATTTTATCGCACATGGATGATGAACATCCTGGAGCTTATCTAACTGGTGGCGTCGCAGCATGGGAGTTAGCCGCAGAAGTGAAAACTGAAATTCCCCGGGTTGCTTAGCGATTAGCGATCTTCGTCAAGTCTTCGAATTGCGTGGGTTCGAAAAACAACAACTCTATAATTATTTCGTTAGTGTTTTGAAGATTCATGCCAAGAATTAGTACATTGACCTGATCATCGATTCGCAGTACCGCCGGGATGTTAATCATATATCGTCGGCCTTGCTGTTCTTGCCGCAATGGAATGTCACGGGGATCTTCCACTGCCTTGGCAACAATGCTGACTAGCTGGGAAAGGAATTTTTTAAATTTCTTGAAAAATAGTTTACCCCGAAATTCACTGTAATCCAGGCTGAGCATGACTCTGACTTCCGAGCCGTCTTGCAAGGTAATTTCGGTGACGAACTGTGATTCACTCTCCAGTAATTTTTTAAACCTTTTCCGTGCCTGCTTCTTGCCGGGCACGATCAGGTGATTGTCGAGCACGCTGAGGGCAGTCTTCAGCAAGTCTCTGCTTTCGATCGGGCTTTCATCGTGGGCCGATGTGTTCATTGTGGTATTGCCGATAGATCGAGGGAGTATTTGTAAAATTCAGTCTCCTTTTCGTATCCCAAAGATTCATATAGTGCCTGCGCCGCGAAATTGTCGATTGCAGTTTCCAGATCGATCCGGGAGGCGCCAGTTTCCTGAGCTAACAGCAATGCTCGATTCATCAGCGCCTTGGCAACGCCATTATTTCTGGCATCTGAATCCACATAAAGATCATAGAGTATCCAAATAGGCGCCGCTGCGACGCTGCAGTAACTCGGATAGAGTTGGGTGAAGCCCAATGGGTTTTTGTTGGTATCTAAGGCTAGAAATATGACTGAACTGCCCCTCGCCAGCCTCTCGCCAATATATTCCTTTGCCAGCGCCAGGCTTGCCTTCTGACTATAGAATTGCCGATAGAGGTCAAACAGTGCAGACACTTGATCAAGTTCGGCTGCGCTCGCTTGAATAATACTAATTGGGCCAGCCACCGTGTTTTGCGACCTCTCATTACTGTTGCCTGGCATTTCATAGCACCAGGGAAAAATGCTGGCGAGAAAACGCATGCACACTCGTCTCGCCTCTTCCCGATCATAGCTTTCGCCGGCAAACAATATCTCCTTCCAAAGCTCGTCTGTGAGGCCACAGATGGCATTGGCAACGGCGCGAGCATCGATCTCTTCCTCCTTTCTATCTTGACGAATAATCTGTTGGCAGAGCTTGAGAATAATCTTAAAGTTCTGTCTATCCCGGGCGCCGCAGATGAGTTGGTAATCTTCTCGGGCGCGACTCTCAGAATCGAAGGCATGCCAGACCGCCATCTTTCGATGCTCGGTAATATCCGGGTCGAGGCTGGCGTTGATGATCGCCGCCAGACGCTGGGATGGATTGGGCCCGCTCTGTTCTAATGCCAGGGCAATGCTCTGGTCGAATTCTTCAGAAACAAAATTCAGCGTTTCCAGCAAAAGGGATTCCTTGCTGTCGAAATGAAAGTTAACGGTGCCTGCGGTAAGGCCGGCAATCGAGCTGATTTTGGCCAGGGTCAGCTTGGACAGCCCGAATTCTGCGATGGCGGTGATAGTGGCGTCAATCAACAATTTACGCCGTTCTCGCTGAATAGTTTGATTGCTTGTTGGCATACAGAATCACCCTGGGGGAGCAAATTAAATAGCTGTTCAAAATTCTATATACTCGTATAATGACTCCTAATCAATGACTTAGCAAGCCTGTAGAACTCTTAGACAATACTCACCGCACAGAAATATTATGGCACCTGTATCATCGAACTGCGCTTCCTATTATGTCGCAGGCGTCAATCAGCAGCTGCAATTCCCGCTGCTGCAGGGAGAGTAGCAGGCGGATGTTTGCAGTGTGGGCGGCGGTTTTACCGATGAGCCGAAATTGATCACGCACGACCGAATAAATGGACTTGCGACAAATTTATTTACTTGAATAATCGGGAATCCCTATGAAAAATCAACTACCCGGTGACAGCACCAAATCTCTGCTGCAATCTGGACAGCGTTTATTCCGCAACGGACTGCGCTATGAATCCCTGGCCAAACTGGCGCAGGCCAAAGGCTTCGAAGCGCCCTTGCAACTGATCGTTGGCAGGGCCGAGGGAGACTTTGTTTGGGACCTGGAGGGTCGTCGCTACATCGATTTTCAGAATGGTTGGGCAACCAATCCACTGGGTAATTGTCACCCGGAAATTATCGAGGCGGTGCATGCTGCACACCGTCGCTATGGCTACCACTGGGAGCATCCCCTTCGTTTCGAGTTGGCAGAGAAGCTGGCGCAGATAATGCCCGCTCAGCAGTTGCCCCGCTTCAGTTTCGAAGTATCCGGGACCGAGGCAGCGGAGTCAGCAGTGCATCTGGCACTCTGTCATACACAGCGCCGTCACATCATCAGCTTCACTTCCTCCTACCACGGTGAAGGTCTGGGCACTAAGATGCTCAGTGCCTATTCCAGTGCTAACAACTTATATATGGAAGCCTGGGGTGGTGGTGTCATCAAGGCGCCCTATCCTTATTCGGAAAATATCCCAGCCGACATGAGTTCGGCGCAGTACGTGGATTATTGTTTGTGGTATCTCGAATCCCATATTCCCGAATTTATTGTGCCGCCAGAAAATATTGCCGGTGTCTTGATCGAGCCAGGCCTGGCGGAGGGAGGAAATTGGATTCCCTCGGTAGAGTTTATGCAGGGCATTCGTCGCATCTGTGATCGCCACGATTGGCTGATGATAGCCGATGAGGTATTAACCGGTCTGGGCAGAACCGGATGCATGTGGAGTGTAGAGCATTTCGATGTGGTGCCGGACATCCTGGTGGTGGGGAAAAACTTATCCGGTGGTATCGAGCCCTGTGCCGGGGTTGCGGCTAGAGACGAGATACTGGGGGACAATCCCAGGGCGAGCGGCGGTAGTACATTCGCTGGCACGCCAGCAGGCTGTGCTGCGGGATTAAAAACCCTGGAGATCTATGAGCGTGATGATATCCTCGGCAAGGCGCAGCATTTATCCGAGCTGGCCGCGGAGCGTATGCAGGGCTGGGCGGAAAAGTATGCCATCGTCAGCGAAGTCCGTCAGTTGGGATTGCTGATAGGGATATCTTTTTGCAATCCGGCATTACAGGTGAAGGAAAACCCACTGGCCAACATCTATATGGCGCGATCGGTACGCAACGAATTGCTGCGAAACGGGGTATGGGCTATTTGTGAAATGGAGGCAAACATTAGAATGTACCCGGCCTTGAACATGGAGGCGCAGCAGCTATTGCAGGGCTTGGAAATCACCGAGGCCGCTATTGCCAGTATCGAGGAGAGCGGTAACACAGTGGGTGACTATCCGGCACTGCCAAGCGGAGTAGTGGGTTTTTAGTTGTGCTCTACACAGTGCGTCCCTATAGGCGGCGAATGTCGACCCGGTATCCATGGGTATACTGATCGCTAATCTGGGTGTGGTCTCCGGCTAAATAAGAAAAAACTAGCAATGAGTAGTGAAACAATCATCTTCATCGGCGTTGCCTGCTATCTGGTGATCATGCTGGTTATCGGCATCTACGCCTCGAAGCGCGCCGGCGCGTCTTCCTCGTCTTTCATCGTGGCCGGGCGCAACATGCCGATCTGGCTATGTAGTACCACCATAGTGGCGACCTGGTTCGGTGGCGGCACCATGTTGGGTGGGGCCGGTGCCTCCTATGAGGGCGGCTTGCTGGGTGTCATCGCCGATCCCTTCGGTGGCGCCCTGTGTCTTTTCCTGGTGGGTTTCTTCTTCGTGCGTATTTTTCGGCGCCTGCGGCTGCTCACATTTATTGAATTTATGGAAAACCGCTACGGCCGGGTGGCGGCCACCATTGCGGCGATCGGATCGATCTCATCCAATGTGGGTTGGACCGGCGCCTTGCTGGTTGCATTCGGGGTGGTGTTCCAAACCTTGACTGGTATTCCCTTGGAAATAGGTATTATCGGTGGCGCCGTGGTGGTATTTATCTATACTGCTGCCGGCGGCATGTGGGCGGTGGCGATGACGGATTTCGTGCAGATGGTGGTCATTGCGGTCGGCTTGATCTGCCTGCTGATTGTAGTGCTCATCGATGTGGGCGGTTGGGGCAATATCGGACCCCAATTGCCGGCGGATACTTTTCGCATGACCCCGCGCGATGCCAGTGCCTCGGTGTGGCTGAATTATCTTCGTGCCTGGTTGATCTTTGGACTGGCGGATGTGTCGGCGCAGACCCTGATGCAGCGTGCATTCTCTGCCAAGAATGAGCAGGTTGCACAAAACTCATTCTATCTGGCAGGGTTCGGCCATCTATCCATCGGAATGATTCCAGTAACATTGGGCATTATCGCCAGTGTTACCATGCCGGGTCTGACCGATCCGGAGACGGTGATACCGGCACTGGCTCTGGCGCATCTGCACCCGGTGGCGATCGCCATCTTTGTCGGTGCCATACTGGCGGCGATCATGAGCAGCGCCGACAGTGCATTGCTGGCCGCGGCAAGCGTCTTCAGTGTCAACATCCTGCCCCTGTTCAAACGCCAGGTGTCAGACCGGCAACGGCTGCTGGCAACCCGTATCGCCATACCAGTATTTGGATCCATAGCCGTCTATGTCGCGATTCGGGTACAGGTTGTCTACAATCTAATACTCGACGCGAACTCGGTGATACTGGTTTGCGTAACCATACCCTTTATCGTCGGTATCTGGTGGCCCAAGGCGAACCGCAGCGGTGCGTTAGCCTCTATGGCGACTGGATTCCTGGTGTGGTTTATATGCATTATTTACGCGCCGGAACTCCCGGGTGATCTGATGGGATTGTTGGCCGGTCTGGTGGTTTTCCTCATCGTCGCTCCCCTTACCCAGAAGCTGGATCCACCCCGGCCTCTGCTCAATAGTGATGGCGAAGAGGTGGAATTTAAGAATCGTCTTGGGGTGTTGCCGCTATTTCGACGCGTGACCTAGCCTGCGATAAACCGCAGAATCCATTCGGCGAATACATCACCTTGGATTTCCTGTTGCGGACTCTCGACCCGGTTCCAGTATATCTCTTTGCGAAGCATGTATTTTTTTGTTTGAACGATCATACTTGTATGATCGCCTGCTCCCCAACTAGTGGCTGCGATTTTGCTATGACAACCCAGCGCCAGGGTAGCCTACAATTCTGTGAGCACAGTATCGACCTGTAGTACGCCAATTTTAATTGCAAGCGCTCTTATGAATAGCCCATCGAGCAGGAAGAAATATTCTGATTGCGGATTGCGGCGATACTACCCTATAGGCAGCGAGTCTATACTACTAATATGCAGGTATTCTTTAGACCAATTCAATAGTGACTACAGAACAGGCCAGGTCAGCATGCACAAACCCGATATTGAAATTGCCCGTGAGGCGGAGCTTGAAGCTATCATGAAGATTGGTGAAAGACTGGGTGTGCCAGAGTCCGCTATCCACTGCTACGGCCATCACAAGGCGAAGATCGACTATCGATTTATCAATTCTCTGAGTGAAAAACCCGATGGTAAACTCATCTTGGTAACCGCTATCTCTCCGACTCCGGCAGGCGAAGGCAAGACCACCACCACGGTTGGATTAGGCGATGCACTTAACTCGATTGGGCAACAGACTATGATCTGTTTGCGTGAGCCCAGCCTCGGTCCCTGCTTTGGCATGAAGGGTGGCGCCGCGGGAGGAGGCCTGGCACAAGTGGTGCCGATGGAAGATATCAATCTGCATTTCACCGGTGACTTGCATGCAATTACCTCGGCCCATAATTTATTGGCGGCCCTGATCGACAACCATATACATTGGCATAACAATAATGGCTTCGACTCACGACTTGTTACCTGGCGGCGAGTGCTCGACATTAATGATCGCACATTGCGAAAAATCACCACCGGACTCGGCGGTGCTGTTAACGGTGTACCACGTGAGTCCGGATTTGATATCACTGTCGCCTCAGAGGTCATGGCTATTTTCTGTCTGGCAGAAAACCTGCAGGATCTGCAGCGCCGTCTGGGAAATATCACCGTTGGCTATACCCGGGACAAACAGTCGATTACCGCACGGGATATGAAAGCCGATGGTCCCATGGCAGCACTGCTAAGAGATGCCTTCATGCCCAATCTGGTACAGACCCTGGAGAATAATCCGGCGCTGATCCATGGCGGACCCTTTGCCAATATAGCGCATGGTTGTAGTTCCGTAATTGCTACCAAGACCGCGTTGAAACTATCCGACTACGTGGTCACGGAAGCGGGTTTTGGTGCCGACTTAGGGGCGGAGAAATTTTTTAACATCAAGTGTCGCAAAGCCGGCTTGAATCCCGATGCCGCCGTCATCGTTGCCACTATTCGTGCACTGAAGATGCATGGCGGCGTTGCTAAAGACAAACTTGCCAATCCCAATACCGATGCTGTCAGCGCTGGCCTCGATAATCTCGATCGGCATATTCAAAATGTCTCTCACTTCGGTGTACCTGCCATCGTCGCCATAAATCGTTTCCCTGCCGATACCGACGAGGAGATAGAGATAGTCAGAAACTTCTGTAACGAACAAAATATGCAGGCCATTGAGTGTAATCACTGGTCAGAGGGAAGTTCTGGCGCAGAAGATCTGGCCAAAAGTGTAGTCAAGCTTGTGGATGCAGACCAGGCTCAGTTTCGATTTCTTTATGACGATTCACTGAGCCTGTGGGAAAAAATAGAAAAGATAGCGAAGACTATCTATGGTGCCGAGGAAGTAATTGCAGATAAGAAGGTACGGCAACAAATCAGGCAGTATCAACAGCACTACGGCCACTTTCAAATTTGTATGGCGAAGACCCAGTACAGTTTTTCAACAGATCCCAACTTGATGGGTGCTCCCAGCCACCATGTGGTGCCTGTGAGAGAAGTCAGGTTGGCTACGGGAGCGGAATTTCTGGTGGTGATATGCGGCGATGTGATGACCATGCCGGGATTGCCGGTTAATCCCAGCGCGCACGATATTCATTTGAATGAGTTGGGTCAAATTGAGGGGCTGTTTTAGGCGCGCAGATTATCCGGCCATAAACTGCGCGTACGCAGTCATTCGAACTCGATCCAGGTGGTCTTGAGTTCGGTATAGTCCGCAAAAGCATGCATGGATTTATCGCGGCCATTGCCGCTTTGTTTAAAGCCGCCAAAAGGCACCGTGATGTCGCCACCGAAGTAGTTGTTGATGCCCATGGTGCCGACCCGAACTGCTGCCGCTACCTTGTGCGCCGTGTTGATGTCACGGCTCCAGACTGCTCCGGCTAAACCGTAAATAGAGTCATTGGCAATCTCCACGGCCTGGTCGGCGCCCCTGAACGGGATGACGGAGAGCACCGGTCCGAATATTTCCTCCTGGGCAATACGCATCTGGTTGTTTACTCCAGCGAAAATTGTCGGCTCGTGATAGAACCCACCGGATTGCCCATAGACAGTGTTGCCGCCGAATACTAATTCTGCGCCTTCTTCGACGCCTATGGTGACGTAGTCACAGACTGTCTGACATTGGCTCGAGTCGATCAACGGCCCCATCACCGTGGCGGGGTCCAGAGGGTCACCGGGTATCCACGCCTTGGAATGCTCAATAACCATGGCAAGAAAATCCTCCATGATAGATTCTTCCACAATCAGCCGGGTTCCTGCGGTGCAGGTCTGACCCCCATTATAGAAGACCGCGAGCGCCGCGCTGGCCGCTGCTTTTTCCAGGTTGCCATCGGCAAAGACGATATTCGGGCCCTTGCCGCCCAACTCCAGAAACGTGCGTTTTAGATTCGACTGGCCGGAATATTCCATGAGCTGCTTACCGACTGGTGTCGAGCCGGTAAATGTTAAACCGTCGATATCCATGTGCAGCGCCAGGTGTTGGCCGAGGCTGCTGCCTGAACCGGGTAAGACCTGGAGTGCACCAGCAGGTAGTCCGGCCTCCGTGGCCAGGTCTGCAATGCGTAGTGCAGACAGGGGGGTATTGGATGCTGGTTTCAATATCACCGAGTTGCCGGTAGCCAGGGACGGCGCCAACTTCCACGCGGTGGTTGACAGTGGGAAGTTCCAAGGAACGATAGCGGCCACCACACCTAAGGGAAGCCGGGTCACCAGCGCCAGGCAGTCCGAAGGGGTGGGGGTGATTTCATCGTACACCTTATCGATCGCCTCACCGCTCCAGCGAATCGTCCGTATCGCCGCGCCTACATCTATGCCCAGCGTGTCTGCGATGGGTTTGCCAACGTCTAGTGTTTCCAGCAGTGCAATTTCATCGCTATGGCTGTCGATCAACTCAGCCCAGCGCACCAGTACCATCTTGCGGTCGCTCGGCGCCATGGATGACCACACTCCGGATTCGAATGTTGACCTGGCAATTTTTACAGCCCGATCGGCATCGTCGGCGTTGCAGTAGGCCACTTGCGCGATTTCATCGCCATTTGCCGGGTTGCTGGTTGCACGAGTCTCTCCAGACAGAGCATCCACGCGTGCTCCATCGATAAATGCACGACCGTCGATTTGAATCTCGGCTGCGGCAGCTTGCCATCCACGAAGGGTGTTTTCAGCTTGGATCTGCTCAGCCATATTTTTCTCCCAGATTAACCGATTGAGTTTAGGGTCACATCGAGTGGCTGTCTTTTGAGCGGATAGGGCAGGAAGTCAGACCCCCGGGGCCAGGGCGTCTATCGAGGCTAGCCCAACTCGCTCACCGCGCGGTGGGCTTCTTGAATCGCGGACTCGGTCATAGCATTGGAAGCTGAATCGGTCGAGGCGATGCTGATGTTGCCGAAGGGTCGGCTGCCTTGGGTCCATACCCGTTTGTCAGCAGGCCAGGTATCCGGATCGAAGGCGATGCGATCCAACTCCGGGTCATAGCCATAGGCATAACCATGGGGCCATCGGTTTACGGTGATGGCGGCGATATCCCGCGCCGCATCGAAACCACCGGGCCCCAGTAACCGATTCAGTTGATCGCGAATATTTCTCTCGAAAGTTGTGAAGGGGGTGGCGAGTAATTCTCGCTGGCCAGCAATAAACTGTTGCAGAGCGCTACGGCCCGGCGCCCCGGGAATCCTGGTCAGATGCAATACCACAGGTTGATCCGGAGATTGGGAAAACTTGTAATCACCCATGCTAACCGGGTAGTCCAGTACTACGCTATGATGATAGCTGCCCGGACACACGGCGCGATGAATGCCCAGGTTCACGAAACTGTGCCAGTTGCGAATCAGCACATTGGTGTAGACCAGAGGTGCCCTGACGCAATTCGACAATGCCGATCTTTGTGCCTGGGGCAGCTCTGGGCAGAGGCGGGGGATGATCTGGTTATAGCAGGCCATGATGACCTGCGCGGATTCTACGCTATAAGTCTTACCCCCTTGGACGTACTGGGTTGTTACTGGATTGGATAGGTCGTTATCGACGTGCTGAACCCGCACGACGGTACTGTTTAAGCGAATTTTCACTCGCGAGCTAGATTCATCCAGGCGACTATAATCGAATTTTGCAGTGACGATGTCTTCCATACTGTCGCCGCTGGCGATTGCCGGAATCATCTTGCGCACCAACAGTCTAGCCAGGGAGGCATTGCCATCGGGGAAATGGAAGATGAAAGGTTCTTCCCGATCGCCATCTCTATCATAGGATTCGAAGCCAAGATCGAGATTTCCGAATCCAGGATAGCCTGAACTCCACGCGTCACTGGCTGGAAAGGCGTCGATATTAATGGCCCAGACGCCGCGCGCGTGCGACTGCATGACATCTAAAACAGCCTCGTCCAAGCCGGCGTGATCTCTGAGATAGCTGCGGTAATCTATATTCTGCAAGAATTCACTGTATTCATTTGCTGGTATGTCCGGCAGATAATGCCGATCATCTTTAAACAGCCGCACCAGATCAGCTTTTGCCTTTGCCGATAGCGGGGCCTGTTCGAGTACCGCCAGATCACCGATATCACCGACCGTCAGATGATCAGAGCCAAAGGTTTCCGCATCGAAGAAGTAGCCTCCCCTCAAGCCCATCGAGGCATAAAGGTCCTGGTCGAAATAGCGGTAAAAGCGCTGGGTGTCTACCCCCAGATCGCTTATCAGTTGCTTGGCAATGGCAGGGTAGCCAGCGGGAGCCGAAATGCCCATGGTGCCGCCGTAGCCGATCACCTTGCTGCCGTTTATCTGAAATTCGTTACGTTTAGCATGACCGCCGAAATCGTCATGATTGTCGAGTATCAGGATTCTGGCATCGGCGCCCTTCATCTGTCGGTAGAAATGCGCCGCGGACAGACCGCTGAGGCCGCCACCGACAATCACCAGGTCGTAGCGCTCGCCGCTATCTGAACTGGTAAAAGACGCGCCATCGCGGATCATGTGTGCCGTATCGAAGGAGCCGGGATGAGAACCGCGCATGCCGGTGAGTTCGGGAGGGTAGTAGCCTGGGACATTCTGGGCGCTCAGGTCCTGCGCTAATGTGGTACTGGGCAGCATGGAAGCGCCAACCACAATGCCGACACCATTGAGAAAATCTCGACGACTAATTTCCTTATTCATGCCCAAGGTCTGATCGGTTTTTTTCATTTTCTTGCTTTGACCATTTTTTCTGTCTATAGAGTATCGAGTGCCCATGGTCCCAGATGAAATCTGGAAACATCAAGTTCTTGACTTAAATCAGCGTCGCCGTTTACCGCTTCAGTTTCAATAGCGCCTTGAGGAGTCACTATGGAATTTACCATATCGACGCGGGGGAAACCGGCTGCAATGCCTATTCAGCAGCTGATGAATCAACATTTAACAGCTAGTGACAATCCTTCTAGTTCCCGCGATCAGTGTGCTATCCCTTCAACTTTTACCATGTGTTCCTCAGTTCCCGCAGTTTGAGAAACACAATTTGTGGATCGGGATCATCGGGCATGTCGGGGAATTCCGCCTTCAGTGTCGCGATCACAGTCGGATTCTGTAATCTGAAGAAAGTGTTGATCTCTCTTTCCAGGCCGACCGTCGAAACCAGTGCGGCGGCAGGATCCTGATCCTTGATTTCTGCGAGCAGGGATTTTGCGCGCGCGTTATCGGGTTCACGGGCCAGGGTAAATTCCAGATTGTTGGTGATGTAATCGTGACCCGGATAGATTTTGGTATTGTCCGCCAGTTTCGAAAGCTGGCTGGCGAAGGTTTCATAAAGTTCTATAGGATGGCCGCCGTTGTGGCAATTACCGGCACCGGCGTTGAACAGGGTGTCGCCACTGAATAATCCAGGCTCATCCGTCTGTGCCAGCAGGCAAATGTGGGACATGGTGTGGCCGGGTGTGTCCAACACCAGCAGCTCCACCGTCTTACCAACCTTGACCACATCTCCCGCGAATAAACCCACATCCATATCGGGAATACTGTCGCTGGCGTTTTGATGAGCCAGTAATCTGGCACCGGTGGCAGCGATCACTTTCTTGTTGCCGCCGATGTGATCTCCATGTTCATGGGTATTGAGGACCTGGGTGATGGTCCAGCCATTTTCTGCTGCCGCGTTCAGACACTTCTCGTGATCCAGGGGATCTATCGCCAGCGCCTCGCCGGTTTCCGGGCACACCACCAGATAGTTAAAATTTCGATAGTCATTACCCGTCCAGATTTGTTCGACGATCATGGTTTTCTCCCAATTTTCACCCCAATTTTGATGTTCTCAAGGATAGGGGGGTACGGCAAGGATCATAGCGCCTAGCTTCGTAAGCGTGTATCCAGTTGATCCACCAGTACCACCCAGTCGGCATCATCGAGCAAGGCTTCCCGTAAAAACGCTACTTGGGCAACCGTCCAAAATTCGGCAGCGGTCAGTTCACGATCGTGTTCGATCCGGTGTTGCCCAATGAACCGATCGATATCCTCGTCGCTGGCCCCTAAGCCGAGTTGGGCGAACAAGGTATTCAGGGTACGGGCCGATAAATCCAAGCGTGTCCCCTCAGTCCTGGTTTGAAGTATCGCCACAATGGTTGCAGCGAATATTTTCAAATACGGTAGATTGCTCGGCCTCTTCCATCACGTAGTCGAGGACGACTCGCAGGGCCTTGTCTTCATCAAACAGGCCATACTTTTCAGTCATCTCCTGCAACCAGGCGACGTGGTCGTCATTGAGTTCAAACTTCTGTTGTGTCTTTCTTCCCCCCATAATTCACCTCTGTCTGTGAGTTAGTGTCGGGAGTTGGATTGTAGGCACCGCCTGCAACCGCCCCCCATGTTGCTGTGTGTACCCCCAAAATGCCAGCGCCCTCTAAGCTGTCCTTGCTCACAGAGCGGCATCGACATCATGGCGGATGTGGACTATATTTTGTGCCTCGATGCTGGCATTTTACAAGCTGATTTTCAGTTAATTAGCTCCACCCCGTCTTCGAGGCTATGCTTCGGTTCAGCCGGCCGTGGGGCGTCTAACTTTCCACTACTCAAAGCCTATTGGCAGGGAGAAACAGCGATGGGAATACAACTACATTGGCGGCGCGGATTCAGAGGCGCGATGGCGCTGCTTCTCGGCAGTCTGTTTTGGCTTGCACCCGGGCTTAATGCCCAGGTAGCGATCGATAATGACGACATCGGTGGCGTGGTGAGCGGCATCAACGGTCCGGAAGCTGGGGTCTGGGTTATTGCCGAAACTGACGATTTCGACAGCCTCTTCCGTAAGATCGTGGTGACTGATGACGATGGTCGCTATGTGCTGCCGGACCTGCCCAGTGCCGACTACTTTGTCTGGGTCCGTGGCTACGGACTGAGGGATTCGGAGCCAGTGCGGAGTACACCGGGGTCCACTCTCGAGCTCAGGGCAGTGCAGGCAGCGAATCCCCGAGAGGCCGCCCAGGTCTACCCGGCCAACTACTGGTATTCGCTGGTGGAGGTACCGCCGGCGAGCGAGTTCCCAGGTACCGGAGACGCTGGCAATGGCATCTCACCGGCTATGCGCAGCCAGGCTAACTGGATCGACGGTATCAAGCAGGGCTGTCAACTCTGTCACCAACTTGGCAATCTGGCCACTCGGGAGGTCGCCAATCTTGCCGAGTTCGAGACTACTGAGGCGGCGTGGATTCATCGCACCCGTGCTGGTCAACGGGGAGGCCTGATGAGTGCCGGGCTGCGCCGTTTCGGCGCCGATCACGTGATCGACATGTATGCCGACTGGACTGACCGCATCATGGATGGCGAAGTACCGCCCATGCCGCCGCGACCCCAGGGCCTGGAGCGCAACGTGGTTCTGACCATGTGGGGGTGGGGTGGCGAGACCGGCTATATTCATGATGAGGTCTCCAGTGACAAACGCGATCCCAGTGTCAACGCCGGTGGCCCGATTTACGGCGTCGGCTTCGCCAACGACAAACTGGTCTGGGTCGACCCGGTCACGAACGTGACACGGGATATAACGATCCCCGTGAGGGACAAGCCCGGCGAAGGCGATTTCAGATCTTATATCGACCAGAGCAACCTGGAGCCCTCCTTGGTCTGGGGCGATGAACTGGTCTGGAACAACCCGGGCAACCCACACAACCCGATGATGGACGGCAAGGGCCGAGTGTGGATGACCCACCAGATTCGCGGACCGGGCAATCCGGATTGGTGCAGGCAGGGCTCGAGTAATCCCTATGCCCGGTACTATCCCCTCAACCGCGCCGCTCGTCATATAGCCTTCTATGACCCCACCGAAGAGAAAGTGGAGTTGATCGATAGCTGTTTCAACACCCACCATCTGCAGTTCGGCTTCGAGGACAGTGAACGGCTGTATTTCAGCTCCGTGGGGCCGGTCATCGGCTGGCTCGATGTCGAGGTCTACGAGCGCACCGGTGATGCGCAGGCGGCTCAAGGCTGGTGTCCGCTGATCGTCGACACCAACGGCGACGGCCGCATCACCGAGTGGGTGAGTCGCAGCGGCGAGTTTGACCCCAGCAAGGACAAGGAGATGGGTGCCGGCTGGTACGGCATCGTGCCGGATCCCACCGCGGACCACGTGGTATGGGCCGCCGCCGGCGGCGTGCCGGGACAGATCGTACGCCTCGATCTTGGCAATAACCCGCCACGCACCTGCATAGCCGAATACTACCAGCCGCCCTTCGATAACCCTGATGCGCCGATTCAGGGCTACTCACCCCGCGGCATCGACATCACCTCCGACGGCATCATCTGGACTGCGCTCTCCGGCAGCGGCCACCTGGCCAGCTTCGATCGGAGCAAGTGCAGTGTCCTCAATGGTCCTACTGCCACCGGCCAGCACTGTGCCGCCGGCTGGACCTTGCATGCGACTCCGGGGCCGCAGATGAAGGGAGTCACCGACAACGGCAGTGCCGACTTCCACTATTACAGTTGGGTAGACCAGCACGACACCCTCGGTCTCGGCCGCAACATACCGATCGCCACCGGTAGCACATCGGATTCGCTATTGGCATTCCTGCCGGAAGAGGATGACTTCGTCATCATGCGTGTTCCCTACCCGCTGGGGTTCTACTCCCGGGGTATGGACGGGCGCATCGACGACCCCGACGCGGGTTGGAAGGGCCGTGGCGTCTGGGCCGACTACGGCACCAATGCGGTGTGGCATAACGAAGGCGGCAAGGGTACCCAGGGCAACCTGGTGAAATTCCAGATTCGGCCAAATCCCCTGGCGCACTAATAAATGGGGTCAGAGTAAAACTACTGTATTTTTACTCTGACCCCATTTATTCGTCGGTGTACTTCACCTCGAGACGTTTCAGCAGGAAAATAGTGACCATCACGGTGAGCAGGCAGAGCCCGAACATCCCGAATATTGAGACCCAGACAGGTGGTGGTGCGACGATGATCGCCAGTGGCCCTTCGTCCAGGGGAATCGGGAGCAGGCCCTTGAGGTAGTAGATGATGCTGAATATCTTGAGTGCCGGCGGCAGAATAAAATGCATCGTTTCCCAGCCCGCAATTACCACAATCGGGATCAGCGGATTACGAAACAATAAATCGGTGGCCATGAATACCGAACCGTAGCCCATGGATGCCAGTATAGTGATGCCCAAGTATTGACCGAGTTGCGCAGTGGCGATGCCGTTGGTCAGATCGGAAACCAGTTGCGTCATGCCAAAGGGCAGGTACAGCAACAGGAAACTAATAAGGGTGCAGAGCCCGAATAGAACAAAGGCGCAGGGCAGTCCAGCCAGAAATTTCGCTGTCACCAATATCTCCCGACGCACCGGGGTTAACAGATAGTAATGGATGCTACGGTCAAGAATTTCACCTCGGAACAAGGTGGTGAATATCGAAGCGCTGCCAAGAAACACCACGGCACCGATAATTAATACAGAGAAAATATAGCCAAATATCCGACGAGCATTCTCAATCGTCTCAAATACCGGCTCGCCTAGAGCATCCCCCTCTTCAAAAGCCGCGACTGCAAAGATCAGGATAGGAAGCCCAGCCAGTGCGTAGCAGGCCAATGCCCGCCGGGAAAACAAGGCCTTGCCGAATTCGATGCGGAAAATAGCCAGTAACTGGCGCAACCACAGGTTCAGCCCCGGTGTCAGGTAGGGAGCCTTGGCATAGTCTGCTGCGAATCCCCCCGTGTTCATGTGGCCACCTGTTGTTCGACAATGAGGTGTTGGTAGATCGCTTCGACAGTCTCATCGGCGGGGCCCATGGACTCAATCGCCCAACCCTCGCTGATCACCTTTCTATTAAAGGCCAGAAAGAATGCATTGGCGTCACTGGAGCGCACGAACACTCCGCCGCCGTCATAGTGGAGTTGGGCTTCCACCACGTGCTCGAGATCGAAAACACTTGCTGCAATGGCGCTGGCGTCCCGGCTGCGAATGAATATCTTCATCGGTTCCCCGGTTTCGCTCTGAATGTTGCTGAGGGCACTCGCCGCCACCAGGTAGCCGCTGTTAAGCAGCACCACTCGATCGGATATCAGATCCACTTCGTGCAGTATCGGACTGGAAATCAACACGATCTTGCCTGTATCAGCAAACTCTCGAAACATGGCGATGATTTGCGCGCGTGCCATCGGATTCAGGCCGTTCAAGGGCTCATCGAGTATCAGCACGTCCGGCTGATGGCAGATGGCCTGCGCCAGTTTAATGCGTTGCCGCATGCCCTTGCTGTAAGCCTCTACGGATTTTTTGGCGGCCTTCACCAGATCCACCTGTTGGAGAGCCTGTAGAGTCAATGCCTCGGCAGTTGTCCTGTCATGGCCATGAATCAGTAAGGTGTTGCGAATGAACTCGTAGCCATTGACGCCGACTGGAAAGGAATCATATTGGGAGCAGTAGCCGAGCTGGCGGAAAAATGTTCCGGGTTGTGAAGGGGTCACACCTCTCACTTCGATGTTACCCCGAGTGGATGGTATCAATCCGGCGATCAGGTTCATCAGTGTGGACTTGCCGGATCCATTGGGTCCCACCAGACCGGTAATGCCGGGTTCGATCTCTAAACTGATGCGATTAACCCCGAGAATGTCACCGTAGAATTTTGACACGTCATGCAGCGCTATTTTTTCGCGGTCATTTTCCACATCGATAGCCTCGGCCCTATTCATGAAACCAACTCATGATACAACCTGAAAGGCGCGAATCCGCCGGGTAAGTACAACCAGCGCTATCAGCGAAAAGACAAGGAATTGCATTACCGCGACCTCGACGTCCATCTGCGGGACAAAACCGAGTAGATCAGTGTCGGCGTTGTACAGGGCTGCCGTCAACACCTCCAGGCCGGCGTAGATGTTGATGATATAGCCACCCACGCTGCCAAATACCTCTTCGATTACCTCGCCGGTGATGGACCCGAGTAGCACTATTCCAAAGAATGCCATACGGGCTACGGATTTCCATTTCACAAAGGCGGAGACGGCGAATGCTACCAGTGTCAGGCAGACTATCCAGCTCAGCGACGTCAGGATAGACGCCACCGGTATGTGCAGGTTATCACTCAACCAACTACCGCCTGCCAGGTACGCCTGCAGGATAATGAGTAGCAAGCCAGGTACCCAACTGATCAGTGACCCCAGAAAGATCAGCACCAGTAATTTGCCGAAGATATAACTGGCTGTATCCCGTCAGCCCTAGTTGGACATAATCCCCTAATTGCCTAAGAGACAGTATTGGCTCATCGTTAACTCCAAGAGGAAGTGATGATGAGAAAGAAAAGCAGTGCCCAGAAGACTATTCGAGATATTCGTCGGGCCACCCGCAAATCTGCCAACTTCGCCTACCAGGCGCTGCTGTTTCAGGGCTACCGGCGGGAAAATATCTACTACCTCAATCCGGATATGACAATCGATGCTGATGGCGACGGCATACTTAATGATATTGATGCCATCGCCAGCTCGGCAAACCTGGAAGATGCCATCCTCAACTGGGCCACCGATCCACAAGCGCCGGCCTATGAGTTGGTGCTTTATATCGTCGATCATGGCGGGGATTCCCAGTTCCGCCTGAATGAAACCGAGTTACTGTCGGCAACTCAGTTGGATGCGTGGCTGGATGAGTTGCAAGAAGAATTGCCGGGGAAACTGGTGGTGATCTACGATGCCTGCCAATCCGGCACTTTCATTCCACAGTTATTACCACCAGCAGGGAAAGAACGCATCGTCATGACCAGCGCCGGCGATGAAAATGCTTTCTTCATCAACCAGGATTGCTTGTCTTTCTCATTTCAGTTCTGGTCGTCGATATTTTCCGGTGGCAGCCTGTACGACTCTTTCGTGTTTGGGAAACGCATGATGCAGGAGTTTCAGACTGCACAGATCGATTCCAACGGCAACGGCATAGCGGGGGAAAAAGCTGATAAGACACTGGCCCAGGACCTGGTGCTTGGGCGCGGTTATGTGCCGGCATCGGACAAGCCCTTCATCTCCGCAGTTTCGGCTCCCCAGATTCTGACCGATACCACAACCGCCACAATTTCTGCCTCGGGGATCATCGATGCAACGTGGATAAGTCGAGTCTGGGGAGTAATTTCCCACCCCGATTTTTCATTGGGAGATAAAGATGTTCCGGTGCTGGATGCGCCGGAGATCGAACTAACCGATGCCGATGGGGACAACACCTGGACTGGAAGCTATGATCAATTCACTCTGGCCGGCACTTACACGATTACCATCTATGCCCTGAACAACAATGGCTTTTATTCTGCGTCGACCGACCTGCAAAGCAACACCACTACGGTGCAACAGCTAATCGGTAGCGGGGATTCCGATGGCGACGGTATCGCCGATGATATCGATGCCTTTCCATCCGACCCCAGTGAGTCTGTTGACACCGACGGCGATGGCATCGGCAACAATGCCGACTCCGACGATGACAACGATGGTGTGCCCGATTTCAACGATGCCTTTCCGCTCGATAGCACCCGGTCGAGTCATATCGGAGGCATCTCCGGCACGGGGGAAGTTACCTATACCGATGCAAGCGGCGAGATGCTGGTGCCACCGCTGCAGGCAATACTGCCCGGAGAAGAAATTACCAGCTATGGTCCCGTAACCATGAGTTATTCCCCGTCATGTGAGGGCGTCGTCTTCACCTTGACCGGTGCAGCACAAGCGGATGCCGCCTTGCTGGCAGATATGACCGTCACCGCCGCGATTTTTGACGGCACCACCGGTGAACTTGTCATACCGCTGATAGAGGTGATCACCAGAGATATTTTTGGCACCAGCATCATATCAATCTACACTAACGTGATAATGGAGCTGGCGCCTGACTGCCCGGGCACGTCCCTCAGAGTAACCGCAGCGACCGTGGTTGAATAGTTGGGACTGCCGCCACCTGGCAAGCTAAGATACTTGCCTGTATTTACGATGTGCTACATTCCGAGGCCAGTTTTAAATAGACGGACCTGAAAGAATTCATGAATAAGCTCTCGAAATATTATGAACTCAGTGCTTCTGCTGATGTCCAGGAGTTTTACCACAGTCGTGGCTGGACCGATGGCTTCCCGATCGTGCCCCCAACTCCCGATGCCGTAGCAGCCTGTCTGGACTGGGTGAATATGTCAGCCGATGAGTTGATCGGTATTGAGCCGGTTAGAGAACGCCCCGTCATAGCAGAAAAGTTGGCAATCAACGCGGTAATGGCTGGTTGTTTGCCAGTGCATTTCCCGGCTGTGGTCACGGCATGGTCGGCGATGCTGAAGCCAGAGTTTCTATTACATGGCGCTACTGCAAGTACGGGCGGTTGTGCAATATTAGTCATTCTCAACGGGCCAGTAAGAAAAGAGATAGCTGCCCGTAGCGACTTCAATGTTCTGGGAAGCAGCGATAGAGCCACTTCGGTCATCGGCAGGGCTATTCGCTTGGCGCTTATTAATCTATTGGAAGTGAGTCCTGGCGCTATTGATAGATCAACCCTCGGCCACCCTGGCAAGATAAGTTACTGCATCGCGGAAGATGAAGAAGGCACCCAGTGGCAATCCGTCGCTGAGACCAGAGATATTCCAGGCGACGTCTCAGCCGTTACCGTCTTTGCCGCAGGAGCACCGCGACAAATCATGAATGAATGGACAACGAAACCGGAAGAAATTCTCGATACCTACGCCGCAGAAATGCGAGCCAATATGCGCAATTATTCGATTTGGTCAGGCAACTATGTGGTGGTAATTCCCAAACAACATCGTGACCACCTTCAGAGTGCCGGCTGGAGCAAATCAGACGTTGCGGAATACTTATATCGTACCGCCAGAATTAAGCGAGGCGAATGGTCTAGCGTCGGTAAGGGATCAGTAGTTCGGGGAAAGGGAGATCTCGAATACACAGCACTACCTTCTCCCGATCATCTGTTAGTAGTCGCTGCCGGCGGGCCCGCGGGTGGTTTCGGTGTGATTATTCCACCATGGCTTGGCACCAAGAGCCTGGCCGTCACGGTAGCCATCGGTGCCTGTGTTGATTGTGCGCCGCCCGGAAACGCTTGAGCATGGCATATGCCATGAGATAACTAATTGGAGCATGTTGATGACAATTCGCGTACTTAACCCTACCAGTGAAGCCAATCCACAAGAGATAAAACCGGCTGTGCGGCTGACAACCTTAAGAGGGAAAACTGTCGGTTTTATATCCAACGGTAAAGAAGGAACGGCTGGATTTTTTGCTCACCTGGACAGACTGTTGCGAGAGCGATATGAAGTTGCCAACGTCGTGCTGCACATGAAATCAAACTACAGTGCGCCCGCAGAACAGTCGATTATCGACGAAGTGAAAAACTGGGACCTGGCCATTACCGGGCTCGGTGACTGAGGCAGCTGTTCGTCGTGCAGTTTGCATGACGCTATTAGCAGCGAACGAATAGGCACCCCTGCGTTGGCTATAATGACCACCAATTTTGTCGGCGCTGCCGAACTCATGGCCAAGGTTCTGGGTATGCCAGACTACAAATTTGCAGTTATAGATCACCCGGTAAGCAGCGCATCAGATGCAGAACTTGAGACGCGCGCCCGCTCTGCACTCGACTCAATTCGGGATCTGATCCTGGTGAACTCGCCGAAAACCTGACCCCAAAGGAGTTGACTTGTTGGTCAATTCTGCTCGGTGGCATCGCGGCCGTCATGAGGCGCGCCGGTGCCGGATGAACCCATGAAGAACTTGCGGCCGTCCGCGAAGGTAATATCACGCCCGTTGGCGCGAGCACTGCGGTCCTTGCTCTGGTAGCCGTCGACGATGATCATCGCGCCTATGGGAATCGAGCCGCGGGAGAGACCTCGCCGCAATAGTGTGTTCGGCGTGCCGCCTTCGACCATCCAAATCGTTTTGCTGCCGTCCTCGTTGGTAACCTCGAGGTGGATCCAGGTGTGGGGATTCACCCATTCCACCCTCACCACCGGTCCTCGCAGCACCACCGGGCGATTCGGATCGAATTCGGCGCTGAAGGCGTGATGGGCGATAGCCGGTACGTAAGCGGCTAAAACCAGGCCCGCCAGGGCCAGCGTCGCCACACCGATTCTAAACATCACAGGGGTTTGCTTGCCCATGCTATTTCTCCTGACGTTGTTGATATTGGCCTTTCCTGCACGCCGCTTAGCGAGTCGGGTTCGGCACCCCTCCGGGATCCTCGCCGCGGAACACCGCCTCCAGCAGGCGCGCGCCCTTCATGATGCCCTCGAGCGCGTAATTCGCCTCGTGGCAGGCATACTCGAACACCTTGTTAGGGCTGCGTGGCCAGGCATACTCACCGGTGAACGGCGCGGTCCACACCGATGGGTCCTCGACCGTGAAGCTGTAAATCAGCTGGTCCGCGCTCTCCATGCGGAAACGCTCGGTTACCTTCATGTTTCTGGAGCCTTGACTGAACGCCGGTGTGTCATTGAAGTTGATGGTCTCGACCACCAGGGTGTCGCCCTCCCACCAACCGATGGAATCACCCAGCCATTTGCGGATGACTGCGGGATCGTGCTCGGCGTTCATTCTCACAATCCTCGCCTCGTGTACCATCTCGATCTGGATAAGCACGGTATCCTCGCTCTGTACGATTCTCTTGTAGTTGTTGTAGAGCGTCGGCAGCATGGGCGGTCCCGAAGTCGAACCGAAAGTCAGCAGGCAGCGCTCGGCGAAGGATCGCTGTTCCATGTTGTCATAGGGCCCGCGTGCATCCAGACCGGCGTTCAGCCAGTAGGCGGTACCATCGTTTTGGCCTCCCTCGCGCCGAGGGGCGGCGCCCTCGCCAGCACTAAACCTGGCGCGGCGTGCCGCACGGGCTTCATCGGTGGCCGCCGGCATGCGGCCATCTGGCGGGTCAATCAGTATCGAAGTACGCCACTGACCGTCGATCTGATAGGCGCCGGTGCCGCGATCGATCCAGAAGGTGTTGTAGCCACCGACATTGCCGGAAGCGCCGGTGGAACCATCGCCGCCCTGTGGCGGGGCGCTTCGATTGGGATCGCTGTCCTGCTGGCGATCGGTGTTGCGTTGAAATTCATCAGCGGCGATGACGGCCGCCTCATCGTTAGTCAGAAACTGTTTGTCGCCAAATGCTGTTGGCCGCTGCATCGGGGTCAGGGTTGACACATCGTAAGTGCCGGACAGGTCCGGATGACCACTGGGCGTACGGGGAATGCCTGCGCCCTGGGCCATGACGATCGGCGCTAACACCATGCCGACGCAAGTCAGCAGGCCTAGGCTTAAGGTCTTAATTTCGGTCTTGATTTGATTGCGCATTTTCAAGCTCCTCAAACTCACTTGTTTAGCGTGGCAGCGGATATCTGCGTGCCTCGCCATATATTAACTCTTCCACGAATTCCACACAGCGGAAATCCATTATCCGGGCGTTTTCCTCGATGCGACGATAGATTGGCATCTTGATGGTAAACGGCTCGGTCAGTACACCGGGGTCTTCGATGGTGGCCTCATAGTCGATATGGTTTGGGCCGATCATCGTGTACCGCTCTATTACGTGCAGCTGATAACTGTGATGGCTGCCCGCCCGATCCAGCCAGGACCCATCGTGTAGACCGGTCACATCGACCACCAGGGTGTCGCCCTCCCAGCTGCCTACCGACCATCCCATCCACGAATCGACTTGCGAGGGCCCGGGATTGTCCAGGTAAATATCGCGTACCGCACCCGCGAACTGGTAGGCGATGAAGAAATCCTCTTCGCTCTGAACGATCTGGAACGGCATGGGAATATAGGTAGCACGCGGCACTCCCGGCAGGAAACACTTCACTTCAGGGTCGCGGTCGATCCAGTTCGCCCTGTTCTCTTCTTTAAGAGCCCGCGCTGCCGGCGTGTATGGAATTTCGCCACCACCGACGATGACCCCCATCCCACCAGGCACGGCACCGACCGCCCCGAGACGCAAGGTGGGAATCGCCGGCACCGGGTTCACCGGCCCTTCGCGCATCTGCATCGAGTGACGGGCGATGTGGGGTTCGAGATCGTAGTTGGCCTCATTCAACACCTGCCAGATGCCGCTCATGTCGGGGCGTCCGTTGGACAGCCGCGGCAAATCCTGCGCCGTAACCGGAGTCACGGCGACTAACAGTGCCAGAATCTGGGCGATTACTCCGACCAAGGCCTTCATTCGATACTCCCTATATTAAGTGCCAGAAGCAGCGCACGGGCCATCGCTTCTAACAACGAACTCAACTTGTTACGTGAGCCCCAATATTAGCCCGAGTCGAGGGAAAAGGGGATAGATTTATTTGCTGGCCACTACCAAGGGCCTATTGGATGATGCACAATCAGAGCCGCGATGCCTGGAGCCATGAAATGGATATATGCCCCGTGGAGAAAAATTCTAAAGTTGGCAGGGCTACAAATTTAACCAGGCAAGATGTGAGAGGGATTGAACAATGTCAGTAAGCGTCGAGTTTCACTTCGATTTTGGCAGCCCCAACAGCTACTACTCACACCGGGTAATTCCAGCCATCGAAGAGCGCACCGGCGTCAAGTTCCAGTACTACCCAATTCTGCTTGGCGGCGTATTCAAAGCCACCAACAACAAATCACCGATGGAGCAACTTGCAGGCGTCCGCAATAAGCCCGAATACAATGCACTGGAAACAAAACGATTCGTGGCAAGACACAAACTCGACAATTTCAGATTCAACCCCTACTTCCCGATTAACACCCTCTCCATTATGCGTGGTGCGATATACACTCTTAATAATGGAAACGGGGACGATTACATCGAGGCCATGTACCGGTGCATGTGGGAACAGGAATTGAACATGGCTGATGCCTCAGTAATTCAGCAGGCACTGGTCGATGCGGGCCTGCCTGCAGAAGAAATTATTGTTGGCACAACCGATCCGGAGATCAAACAGCAGCTAATCCGAAACACCACTGATTCAGTTGAGCGTGGGACTTTTGGCTCGCCCACATTCTTTGTTGGCAAGGAAATATTTTTCGGTAAAGACAAACTCAGAGATGTTGAAGAAGAGATTCTGGAGTGCCTCTGATTAACGCAGCTGAAGATTTTCGTCATACGAGATGACGGGTCGACGACGGGGATTCTATGCTCGCAAAGAAGTGGAAATCACGGCTCGATATGAGTCAGACAGAATACTTGTCATTAATTGCCAGCTGTCTGCTCGGCGTGCAAATCCTTGCCACAGTTCGCGATGTTGGCATTATTGGATTAGACATGCCCACCTGGTTGGCTTGGTTTAATGTTTTTCTCATAGCGTTGATGATTTCGATGGTCATCTGCGTGCAAACAAGAGAAATCCCCAATCGATTTAGCCACAACATCGTCATGGCCGCCATGCTTTCTACTGGGGCCAAAGCCATCGCCGTTATCGTAGTACAGGCAGAACCTCTGCCTTTTTACATGGCCATACTATTATTCAGCTGTTCCCTGTGTTTTCTTTCCTACCGAATCTTGCTGTTAACTTCGGGCATCGTAACATTGGCCTGGGCAGTGATCGTACCGTATGTCCTGACACCGGCCGAGATCATCTCGACATTTGTCGCCATGGTCATGGCGGCCGTATTAAGTGTTGTGGTACTCCGTCGCAGAATACTCTCTCTCGTGCACCTGTACGAATTGCAATAACGCGTTGAAGCGCTGGAGACGATCCTGCCGATGTGCTCGAATTGCAAGAAGACGCGAGACCATCTTGGCAACTGGAAAAGAATCGAAGAATATGTAGAGGAGCAGAAAGCCGGCCTGCTGGTAAGTCACGGCATTTGTCCTGAGTGTTCTAAAGAACTCTATGGAGAATATTTGGACGCTCGCTGAGACGGCTGGTCGCCCGGATTATATTGAGAAATTCCTCCTCCAGTTTAATTCTCCTATTGATCTGAAACCCCATTCTCCGATCGCCTTTAATCCGCTCTAATAAACGAATAGTCCAGGACCGCCAAAAAGTTTCATCTTGGCCATGCTCTAAGCTTGTCACTATGGTCAGGAGCCAAACCGGTAGCGTAGTTTAATAGCCACCGAATCCACGATTCGATCGTTCCAGGATTGCTCAAGTAGGTCTTGAAATGTGGCAAAACTGTCGCCGGGCAAATTGCCACCCCGGGTGTACACCACGAACAGATCAGACAGCGGCGCGATCTCCCAGCGATATCGTGCCTGGAACGTCAGCCGGCTGATGACGAAGTCATCGGGCGTCGTGTCTGGATTGGCAACCGGGCGTAAATGTTTCCGCCGCTTGGGATCGACTTGCCAAAATCGATCCTCGAAGGCTTTCAATGCCGTCCACTGGGTACTGAATCGCAACTGCTGCCTGGCAGTAATGAAGTAATTCACCTCCAGTCGCGGCGCCCACTGATGGGATTCGAAGCTGGTGTAGCGACCATCACCGCGATGCACCAGTAAGGCTTCCCTGTCGTTGTAGCTTAGTGACATGTCAATGGAAAAGCTATCGTTGGGCCGCCAGGCCACGCCGGCACTAGTAGTGATATCGCTGGGTCCAAGATCGTCCTGGGTGGCGCTGAGTCCGATGTTGTAAGCGATAGTTTTGGCCAGATCTGTTCTGTAATCGATGCTGAGACTCCAACGTTCCGGGATCTTGAAGTCGCCCGTGCCACGACCGAGTCGATCATCGATTCGCGCCGGGAAAAATCTGAGGCCGAAAGTGAGATCGTTGCTTTCGAGACTGGTATAGCCGCGACTAAAAATGACACCCATCTGCACCGGCAGACCGTCGGTGTTCCACTGGTTGACGAGGCTGAAGCTGGTAGAGCGTTGACGCAAACCCGGCACATCAGACTCAGTCAGCGAATAGCCATAATCGAGGTTCATCTGGTCATTTCGCGTCAGGAAGCCGAGGTTATTCAATTCGAGTTGGTCATCGATATAGGTGGCGGCAAGCGTGTGCTGCACGCCGCGGCGCGGGGTATAGCCCACATCGCCGAGGAAACCGCTACCGGTGATACCGTTAACATCGCTATGCATAACTTGCCCGTCTATGACCCACTTGTTGTCTGCCGAAAAAAAATGCAGGTCTATGGCGTTTACGGTGGCGTCGATGTCAGGATGTTCGACCTTGGTTCCCATCCAGCCGACGGATCGTCTGCCGCCGCTGCTGGTGTCTTCATACAGGAGCCGGAAGATAGAAAAGTCCCTGCCCCGGGCTCGCAGATTTACCTGCGTACCATCGTCGAGGCTGCCACGCAGTTGGGAATCATCCTCGGAAGCCAGCAGTGTGCCGTAACGTAGATTACCCCTCTGACCAGTAAACTTTATGGCGCCAAGCAGATCGGTTGGTCGGCTGAGGTCCGTGGGGACGACGCCGATGTCGTCGCTAACGTCGAAGCGGGCTGCACCACCTATGCGGCGGGTGTTCAGTAATGAGATAGGTCCCCTAGGCCCACCGCCGCCCGTGAAAGCGGAACGGGGAGAAGTATTGAATATGTCCTGGCCTTCGAGGAAGAAGGTTCGCTTTTCTGGAAAGAACGTTTCAAAAGCCGTGAGGTTAACCTCAACATCATCGGACTCGACGGTGCCGAAATCGGGATTCAGGGTCGCCGATAGCAATGTATTGGTGGTGGGTCGCCAGTAAATGTCGGTGCCGACCTTGTTTTCCACATCATCCTTGATGCCGTCGAATACGGTTGAGGCGAAGGGATAAATAGTCAGCTGTCGGCGCGGCTCGATATCTCGTAGCTCGTATATTTCAGTGCCGGAGAGATACGCGTTGGCGGTGGCCGGAAGCGGCGGGGTGCTCCACCGTTCTCCTCCCAAATGTCCCACCTGGCGCTCGAATGCCAGGCCAATGCGACGCACTGCTTCGACCCTAGGCAGGGCCATCATCGACCAGGGAATAAAAATTTCTGCGCTCCAGCCCCCATCGATGACCTGCGTCCGACCCTCCCAGGAACCATCCCATTCCACGTTCATCTGTCGTTCGGGCAGAATTGACATGTCAGACACCGAGTCGCCCAGATTCAGCTTAACCCTGTATCCGTACAAGCCTTCGCCGGATGCATCCAGCAATATTGACAAGCCATCCCGGGGCAGGGAGATGTCACGTGGGGTCATGCGCGCAACCAGTGTTCCCGGTGGCTGGTAATTAATGACGCCGGCATAGATCCCATCTTCGGTATAGAAAACCCGAATATGGGTTTCATAGGGTGCATCGGCCAAGGTGTCGGGCTCGATCACCTTCATGCGGTCGAACACAGGGATTCGATCCCAAACCGCTTCGTCGATAAAACCGTCGAGGCGGATATTGGCCTCTCCTTCTTCTATCCGGGTGAGTTGTGGCAAGGATTGCTGAGCGATTAAGGGCAAGGACAGAGCCCATAGAAAACAACAGGTCATACCGTGGCGCAGGGGATTAGCCATAACAAATTTTTACCAGATTGGGATTATTCGATGTTACCAAAGGACCCGGGCCACAGCGCAGTTCTTGGCTTTTCATGATCTGGCACTATAGCCGAATATATCATAAGCTGCCTGCCCAGAAACAAATAGTTGCAAACTGGGGCGTGAGGAAAGGGGACAAATTCAGTTGCTTCTGGTTAAATCAATCCGGCACTATTTGTCTAATTCAGAAGTGCCCAAAGTCAGTACATAACAAATAAGGACAATTACATGAAACGCATTTTACTTGGTTTTTTCGCTATACCGGCGCTATTGGCCTCGGCTGCAGCTATCTCTCAGCCAGAATATGTCACCATAGAGATGGAAATCGACGTCGCCAAACCGGCCGCAGAGGTGTGGGCCATGGTCGGGGGCTACTGTGATATCAGTGAGTGGCTTGGTATTGACTGCGAGCTCACTTCCGGAGCCGGTGACATGGGGTCGGTACGGGCGCTGGCGGGTGGGCGTATACTGGAAATCATGGTCGCCCAAACCGAACTCTCCTATGGTTATACCCAACCGGCAACCGAAGGGGCATTCTATAATCTCTACCATGGTTTCATGGAAGCCATGCATGTCAGTGCCACCAGCTCAAAACTTTTTTACACGCTAGTTTTAGACGTCTCAAATCTGGACGATCAGGCCGCCAAGGATGCCGACATCGCCAGGCGCCGTGCGACTTTCGAAAGGGCCCTCGGGGCCATGAAGGATCTTGCTGAAAAGTAATATAAGGGCCAGGCCTCGCTCCGTAGCTGGAGGTAGGGTAAGGAAGTGGCCAGGTCTCTATCTGTCACCTGCTGATGGAGACCTGGCTCTCTACTCTGTTCTCTGCTCTACCGTACCGAGTACTTGGTAAAGGCACCACCCGCTGAGGCCAGCGAGTTCGGTCCTTCGGCGGCATAGACGTTACCGTCGGCGTCAACTGCCACACCTTCACCGGCGGCGCCTTGGTAAACCCGGTTTTCCTGCTCGTGGGGCGGGACGAAACCGACGATGCGGTCCTCGTCTATGTGTCCGATACGGACGCCGTTCCTCCAGCCCACGTGGCCGGTTGGGCTAGACTCGGAGTCGATCGCATACACCATGTCATCGGCGGTGATGTAGAGACCGCTGATACGACCATACATGTAGCGTGACTCTAGATAGTTGCCCTGCTGGTCGAAGATCTCGATGCGATGGTTGCCACGATCGGCGACCCAGAGGCGACCCTGGGAGTCGAATTCCATGGCATGGGGCGTGCGGAACTCACCGTGGCGTACGCCGATCTGTCCCCACTCCATGAGGCGGGTGCCGTCGGCAGAAAACTTGATAATCCGCGCGGTAGATCCTGCCGCTCGCCCTTCTTCCATGGCCGCATTACTGGTCATGCCCTGACCGTTGTGGCCATCGGAGACATAGATACTGCCGTCGGGTCCGACGATGACATCGTTGGGCTGGTTAAACTGGTTCGGCCCGCTGCCCGCTTGTCCGGCGGTGCCGAGGCTCATGAGCAATTCACCGCTGGGGCTGAACTTGTGGACCTGCTGGCCCTTGGTGCCTGCCGCGTTATTGGCGAAGTCCGTCACCCAGACATTGCCATCGTCATCCACATGGATGCCGTGGGGCGTCATCATGATGCCGCCGCCGAAGTTCGCCAGCACCTCACCGGTGTTGCGGTCAAACTTGAAGATTGGATCGACAGGGTTACTGTCACAGTTGATGGGCACGCCACCACCAAAAGTGCCTGCGCCGCAGCGCTCGTAGGCCCAGATGTTGCCATCAATGGGGTCGATGTCGATGCCGGCGGTTGATCCCCACTCCCTTCCGGCGGGAAGATCGCCCCAGTTCTTGGTGACGATCGGCGCCGGATTCGGCATTCCTTCTCCGGAAATGGGATTGCCTGTGGCCATGGGCATCGATTCGGTCGATGTAGTGGAGGTTGTCGAAGTCGTGGTGTCGGCGTCCCCACATCCAGCCAGCAGGATCGGGACACAGGCAAACAGCGTGTAGAGGAAATTTCGTGATGAAGACATGGAAGCTCCTTTGATTAGAATTGTTGTCGATAGGAAGTGTGCATTGGGAGAATAGAAGCAATCTCGACTTTAGTCCATGGCATATTACTTCCAATCCTCGTCTTTGCCGACACAGATACAGAGTCAGAAACCGGCGGACTAGGGTGTTGAACGGTGATTTCGTGGGCGTCTCAATGGCCTATCCAGCGTAATGGCACAGCCGGCGGATTTTCAGCTTATTTGCTAGAATTTTTTGATTTATGAGTAAATTTGCCAAACTATTGGGTTTTTCACCAATCGTGATAGGATTTTCGTTGTCATCTCGATGAACGGTCAAGAAATAGGGACAGAACTATTTTTCTCCAAGAACAGCAATCGAGGGGCCAGGGATACTTGATCGAGTAACCAGGCACTTTGTTCTGAGAGATTGTCAGATCAAGTGTCCCTGACCCTTTTGATTTTGGCTGCCTCATTGAGGACAAAAGGCACCGGCAGCATCAGTTTCATAGTCCCGCGAAAAGCTACGACCCCAACTATTCTGGCAAGGCAAACACAAACAGCGTGTGACCAATCTCCTGCAGACCCACTGGTACCTGAATACCGAGCTGGCCAAGATGGGCCGCCGATCCCAGGGTGCCACCGGGAGAAATGACGGCGATATACTGCCTGCCATCGACACCGTAACTGATAGGTGCCATGTCGCTCAGTCCATTGAGGATGGTTTGCCATAAGATCTCGCCGCTCCATTGATCGATGGCATAGAAGCGTCGGTTGGTGTCGGCTGCAAACAATAATCCGCCCCCCGTGGTCAGCATGCCATACAGGGGTGCTTCGAGTTCTAGCTTCCACAGGGTTTCACCGGTCTCGACATTGATAGCCTCTGGCTGACCCAGGTTCGCCACCGGATTGGCTGCTGAGGCGATGGTTGAGGTGTTGTAGCCGGTGCGTACCGATGGGGTCAGCGAGGTCAGCTTGATGGTGACGCAGCGACCATTAAACGCCGGCACGTAATAGGCGTTTGTCAGCGGGCTGTACGCGCCCTGTGGCACCTGGCGATTTTCCTTGCACACCGTGGACTCATGATCTGGATCGCCGCTCATGATCGCATCGGGCTCGATGGTGTAGGCGCCCGTGCTGCCGTCGTAACTCTGAATGACATTCTGATAGGCGGTGGGTCGCGCATACATGAACTCGCCATCGGTTCTGTCGTAGGCATAGAAAATCGCGTCCTTGGAGAAAGAACCCACGACCAGTTGGCGGGTAGCCCCCGGCGTAATGTCTGGGTTGATGCCAAGCGCGTTCGATAGCGAGGGGCGCAGCGGGGAGTCCACCAGGATATGGTCATAGACTGCATCGTTGTTCCACATATCGGTGTGATGCTGGGCCCACCAGAGAAGTTCGCCGGTTCGATGATCCAGCGCCACGGTGGAGCCCTGATAGAGTCGATCCGGCCAGTCGCCATTGGTTCCCGCAAGCGCCGGCTGCTGCGGCGCGCTGGAGCCGACGCCGAAGATAAACAGCCCTCGTTCAGTGTCCACGGCGGGGGTAACCCAGGGAGACATGTTGCGTCTTTCTTCCAGGGCATAGACTTGTGGATCATCGCCCCAGCTTCTGTGCATCGGGTCGGCTGGGGTCGGGCTGGTATACCAGCGCCACAGCAACTCACCGTCTTCCACAGAATAGGCCGACATATGGCAGGCAGCCAAGGAGGTGACTGCGGTGCAGTTCCATGGCACGGCGATTGCCCCTCCGAAGGCTACCGGCGCGCCGCTGGGCTGATCGCCGCTGTGGTAGTCTGCCATCGCTGCCTCCCACAGAAGCGTCCCGTTTCGTGGGTCGAGCGCAAACAGGAAGCCATCGGTTGAGGTGGAGATCAGCTTATCGCTGTAGATGAAAACGCCTCTGCCGCGGTAGCGGGTGAGACCGGCGCCATCGGCGAGAAATTCCGCGGACAGGGGGCGATAGTATTCCCAGATCAGGTCGCCGTTGCGGGCATCGTGGGCCGTATAACGTCCGTTGGGGTGGCGAATGTATAACACGCCGTCGTACACCGTGGGTTCTACCTGCATACCCATGCTGCCGTCGCCACCCGGTCCTATGGCATAGGACCAGACCATTCGAATATCACTAACATTGTCTCTGTTGATCTGGTCGAGGGGGCTATAACCCCAGTTCTCATAGCCGCCTCGCCACATCAACCAGTCTTCGGGATCGGGATTATTCAGCTGGTCCTGGGTCAGGGCCCGAAAACTGCTCTGTTGGGAAAAAACACTCGATAAATTGAATGCAATAAAAAGCAATAATGCTGCAATTCTCATTTTCAATATTTCTCTTAGACAAAAAAGCGGAAGGGGGCATTAATAACTTGATAACTTAAGGACAAGGCTTCTCATTGCACCTTGCTATAATCGACAGCAGTAGTGTGGGTGTGCGTACTCAAGGACTTCGAAAGTAGTTAAGTTATTAGTGTCCCCATCCAGCTTGTTATTTTCACTTTTTACCATCCGGAGATAGAAGCTATTTGCATAGTAAATGGGGTCAGGGTAAAAATACAATACAGAATCTTTGCTCCGACCCCTTTTTTTACATCTGAGTTTGCCATGAAAACTGCCATCACCCTGTGCGTCACTTTCGCTTCTGCATGCATCTGTGCCTCGATCTTCGCAGTCGAAATTCGGCTACAGAATTTCGATCCCGCTGCCGGCTTCGATCTGGACACCCGGGACGATGGCCTGATCATTAGCTGGGATTCACCGGAAGGCAGGGCGTTCATCGATCTGCAGGTCATACCACGGCGTGGCAACAATGCCGCCGCACCCCTGATTCGGGCCATTGGCATCGATGGCGAGGCTGCACTGGAAGGCGTGGATCCCAACTATCTGCTGTGGGTGGGCGAAAGGGATCTGGGACTACGGGATGGTTGGTTGATTTTCTTCGATCGGGTACCGACGCGTCCTTATGCGGTCGAGAAAGCCTACCTGACGCCGGAAACTATCACCGTTTCCACCACAGGTGCCCGCGCCAGCATAGTATTCGATGGCCTCGCCAGCACCCACTTCTCTGGCTCGTTGGCCTTCATTTTGTATCCCGACAGCCCCTTCGTACAGATGCAAGCGCGGGTATCCACCGACAGACCCGCCACCGCATTCCTGTATCACGTCGGGCTCGCCAAGGCAGAGACAGCCGGTCACCGCATCGACTGGATCGACGCCAGGGGCGAATTCCAGTCCGCGCCGGTAATTAGCGAGACCGCCAAGGTTTACCAGAGCCGGTACCGTAGCATCGCCCTGTCTTCCGATACCGGTTCGCTGGTGATTTCCCCGTTCCCTCACCAATACCTCTACCCCCTGGATTTTGCCGACAATTTTGGCTACAACTGGGCCGGCGAGGAATACCTGGACATGATCGATGGCTTCGCCTGGGGTGTGCGTCAGCCACCGATGGGAGACAGGCGTTTCGTGCCCTGGGTCAATGCTGAACCAGGCACAGAACAAAAACTCGGCGTCCTGCTGTTTGTTTCGAAAATCTCAGGCCGCGACAACCTGGAAGTGGTGAAGAGCTACACGCGCAACGACAGTTTCAAAGCGCTGCCCGGCTACAAGACCCTGTCCAGTCACTACCATCACGAGCATTCCCTGGATTTTATCAATCAGCAGCGGCAGCAGAACACCCGTGGCATTCCCGAGGGACTGGAGGACCCCGACTTCGTCAAATTTTTCAAGCGCATGGGCGTGGATATGGTACACATGGCCGAATTTCACAACAGTCGTACACCGAATCTGGATACCGCCGAACGCCTGGCGCAGTTGGATGTAATGCACTCGGAATTCGCACGCCTGTCCGACGATGATTTTCTGTTGATCCCCGGCGAGGAACCCAACGTGCATTTCGGCAGTCACTGGCTCAGCATGTTTCCTAAGCCCGTCAACTGGGTGTTGAACCGCAATAAAGACCAAGCGTTCAAAAAACAAATAGACGGCTACGGCAGCGTCTACCATGTCGGCAGCAGCGCGGATATATTGGCCATGCTGGAAGCCGAATCGGCACTGGCCTGGACTGCCCATCCCCGGGTGAAGGGTTCTACCGGCTACCCGGACAAATACCGGCAGCAGGCGTTCTTCAAGAGTGATAGTTTTCTCGGCGGTGCCTGGAAGGCCATGCCGGCGGATTACTCGCGTGACACCCTGGGTTGGCGGGTGCTGGACCTGGAAGATGACATGGCAAACTGGGGAAACCGGAAATATATTCTGGGCGAAGTGGATATCTTCAAAATCTACGAAGATTACGAGCTGTTCGGCACCATGAATGTAAACTACCTGAAACTGGACAGCATTCCAAAATTTGAAGAGGGCTGGCAACCGGTCGTCGATGCACTAAGCGCCGGCGCCTTCTTCGTCACCACCGGTGAAATTTTAATACCCGATTATACGGTGGCGGGGAAGGCCAGCGGTGAGACTATCGATGCCTCGGCGGGTCTGGCCAGTGTCACATTGAAGACAGGCATCGAGTGGACTTACCCCTTGTCACATATGGTGGTTGTTAGTGGGGATGGTGCTGAGGTTTACAGACAGCGGGTTGATTTGTCGGATACCACGGAATTTGGCGCCCGTGAGATCGAATTGGAGATGAATCTTGACGGGCGACTCTGGATTCGGATCGAGGTCTGGGATATTGCCAGGAATGGGGCGTTTACTCAGCCGGTTTGGATAAATAATTGAGGAGGATTGATTTACCTGAGTACGCAAATCAATCCACAGTTTCGACGAGGAATTGTCAAAGACCCTCTTGACTGTCAGAGCTGAGTTCCCGTTGCCCGGCAGGATACTCGTTTAGCCGCAGTACATAGGCAGTAACGTCCGCATACTCGGTAAGACTCAGGCTGTTCGGCGCACCATCGGGCATGGTCTGGCGTATCGTATCGAACAGGTTGGCCACGGGCAAACCGGCCCACCTGAAACTGAAAGTTTCCCCCAGCAACGAGGGTACAGCACCCTGACCTGCCACTTCACCAAGGTTCTCGGAGTGACAGATCACACAGGATCGAGCGAACACCTGTTGACCCCGCGTGGCCTGGGCATCTGTGTAGAGGCCTTCCCCGGCAACTTGCTCGCGGCTGCGGTCGCCTTCTGCCAGGGCCAACGAGATCAGTTCTGGCGGGTTGCCGCCGATAGTCAGGGCGATGTATTGCCGGCCGTCGACCATGTATGTCATCGGTGTGCCGATGGCGCCCCGCGGCAGATCTACCGACCCCAACTCCTCACCGGTGGCCTTGTCGAAACCGACCAGGCGTGGCCCGCCATTAGTGCCGCCGGCGGACAGGGCGCTGAACAGCAGGGTCTTGGTGAGTAAAGGGCCGCCTCTGCCATCGCCGCCGAGAGGCGGCAGATCAAGATCTTTAAGCAGCGGATGATTGCGAATGCGGTCGCCGTTACCCATAGGCGTCATCCACACATGTTCGCCGGTATTCATATCGATGGCTGTCATCCGCGAGTAGGGCGGCTTCAGCAGCGGCAATCCCATGGGCATTCTCGGTGTATTTTGATCGGCGCCACTGGCGAGCCTCTGCGTCTCCGGTGCACCATGGGTGTACCTGAGGGTCCCGTCCTGAGGTGAATAGAAGGACATTACCCCGGAACGATTGATCGAGGGCACGTACAAAATACCGGTCTCCGGATCATGCGCGGCACCAGTCCAGCTGGCGGCGCCACCGCCGGTGGGTCGAAACAGCAGCCCCCGTATATTTTCGTCGGCGATCATCATCGGTGTGTAGAGTGGACCGAGTCGGAAATCCTGCACCGCCTCGATAGCCATCTGCCGTATCTCCGGTGTGAAGTCCACCAGGTCATCTTCCACTACGCCCTGGTACTCGAACGGTGCCGGTTTGGTGGGGAAGGGCTGGGTTGGGGAAGGCACTTCACCGGGTATATTGCTGTCGGTGGCAACGGCACGCTCCTCGATGGGCCAGATGGGCTCCCCTGTGACCCGATCGAAGGCGTAGATAAAACCCTGCTTGCTGACCTGGGCCAGGGCCTTGATGGGTTTTCCGTCCACTACCACATCGAGCAGGTTAGGAGCGGTCGGAAAATCGTAGTCCCACAAGCCATGGTGAACTGCCTGGAAATGCCAGACCTTCTCTCCGGTTTCTGCGTTCACCGCGACGATGGTTTCTGCATACAGATTGTCTCCCGGCCGGTGACCGCCATAGTAGTCACCGGTGGCGGTGCCGGTTGGCAGGTAGACGATGCCCAATTCCTCATCGGCGCTGAGATAGGTCCAGACGTTGGCGTTGCCGGTGTATTCCCAGGAGTCGTCCTCCCAGGTTTCTACACCCTCCTCATTTTCCAGTGGCACGGTGTGAAAATCCCACTTGTGCTCCCCGCTGCGAACATCCCAGGCCCGCACCCAGCCCGGCACGGCTTCTTTATTAATGCGTCGGTCGGCGATGGATGAGCCGTGGATAACCACGTCGCCCACCACGATGGGCGGCGACTGCACCGAGTAGAGCATGGCGTTGAGATAGTCGCGCTGTTGGCGGTCGGCGCGGGGCAGGGTCGCCGTGAGATCGATGCGACCATTGCTGCCGAAACCCGCACAGGGATAACCGGTTTTGGCATCGACACAGATCAGATCGCCGCTGCCGGTGCCCCAGAATATCCGCTCTTCGAACGCGCCCGAGCTATCTGCTTCGGCACTGCGCCAGTAGGCCACGCCGCGTTGACGCCAGGTGACGGTCATGGCGGTGGTGCCCTCCTCGTAGCTCTTCGGGTTGTAGACCCAGAGCGTCTCACCGCTGCGAGCGTCCACCGCGACTCCCTGGGACAGCGGCGTATTAAAGTAGAGGACGCCACCAATCATCAAAGGGGTGGCCTGGAAGGCAGAGTAATTCGGGGTGTTCTGGGTGCGGTAAAGGTCGTCGGTCTGGTCCTGCAGTTTCTGTACGACGTTATCGACAGATGACCACCACTCACCACCGTCGGCGGTGCTCTTGCTGAGGAATCCGTCCACAGACTTCCAGCGCCAGGCGATCTCGAGATCGGTGAAGTTGTCCCGGTTGATCTGGTCCAGGGGGGAATACTTGCTGCCGGCCTTGTCGGCGCCGTAGGCCCGCCACTCGCCCATGGTATCGTCTGCACGCGCCGAATTGCTCTGCTGGGCCACGGCGCTGGGAATCGAGAATTCACTAATATTCATCGACGCCACCAGGGCGACGATAGCGGCGAGTTTTAGCAGGAAGTGGCGCTTGCAGGACTGGAGTTTCACGGCTTCTATGACCTCTCGATAAATGGGTTCAGCGTAAAACCACGGTGCTGTGTTGCTACGCTCACGCCCTTCTGTTGCCCTTACAGGCTAATCAATAATCGCCTGCTGAACCGCATTCTCAAAATCATACTGCGCCGGACCAAATGGCTGCTGCAACATGATCACGGCGGTCAGCTCTTCCTCGGGATCGGTCCAGGAGCGGGTGCCGAAGGCGCCGCCCCAACCGAATGCACCGGCGCTGCGTCGCGCATTTGAGGTGATGGGGTCGACGGTGACGCCGACGGTATAACCAAATCCCATACCCTCCTGGCTACGCGAAAATCCCCTGTACAGGTCCCCGATCTGGTTGCTCGACATCATTCTTACGGAGCGGGGACTCAGCAAGCGATTACCAAACAACTCGCCACCGTTGACCAGCATCTGCTCGAATTTCAAATAGTCCCCGGCGGTGCTTGATAAACCGCCCGATGCAGAGAAATAGGTGGTAGGTGGACCATCGAAAAATCGTGACATGTCGCGATCGGCGATAACCACGCGCCGGTTCTGATATTCCGGCGGCACATTGAAATAAGTGCTGTTCATATCCAGGGGCTGCAGGATTCGTTCACTGATAAACTGATCGAAAGGCATGCCCGAAACGATTTCGATAATGCGAGAAACCACATTCAGACCAATGCCCGGGCTGTACTTCCAGCGCGCACCGGGTTGAAAGTCCAGCGCGACGGCACCGTACTTGGGGATTTCGCTGGCAATGGTGGCACCGGGGTCCCGGGGAAAGCGTCCGGCGATAGCCGTGCCCAGGCCGCCACTCGCCAGCCCGGAGGTGTGTGTCAGCAGGTCATGAATCATGATTTCTCGATTCGCCGGTACCAATCGATACTCGGGAATGTCGTCCGAGCTAACGGAATAGGGGCTGACGTTCGCGCTAGGATCGGCCAGTACCGCTACCTGCATGTCGGCAAATTCGGGGATGTATTTCGAAACTGGATCCTCTGGTCGAATCAATCCCTCCTCGATCATCATCATCGCGGCTACCCCAAGCAGCGGCTTGGTGGAACTCATCATGATGAAAATTGCATCGTCCTGCATGGCTCGATCGTTCTCTACATCCATCAGGCCGTGGGTTTCGAAGTGAACGAGTTTGCCGCGCCTGGCCACCACGGTGACTGCACCCTGGATGTCGCCCGCGTCGATGTGGCGCTGTATTGCCGTGTTGATTCGCTGCAGACGCTCAGACGACATGCCGACATCTTCGGGCGTAGCGGTTGGAATTTCGGCGGCTATTGCCAGGTTTACGACGGCCAGGCAAAGCACGGTGATTATCGTGCTGAAGATTTTCTGCAATTTTGCTGTGATCATAGTTAGTTCGCCTTTTTTATTTGCTCGGTTATTTCGTCAGCCTAGCGCAGGCAGCAGCAATGTTAAAGGGTAGACGGCCGCCAATTCAGCCCCGCAAGCAATCGGCAGTCCCATTCAGGCAGTGAACAATCAAAGATTTTGAAACTCCGTGGACGCCACTGTCAGTGGTAGTGGAGCGTTCTTCCGCTGCAATCATCGCTGCCGTGATTCTCTAATCCTCGCCGCCCGCAGTATCGAAGGCAGCGAATAGTTGCCCTCATGGCAGGCATACTCATAGATTTTTTGGCCGGGTGTCATTCTTCGTAATGGAATCTCGGCGGTTACGGGTCGGCTGTAAATCTCTGGATCGCTGAGTGTATAACTGAATAACATCTCGTCTGCAGACAGGGGCGTGTAAATTTCAGTAATCTCCAGCTCGGCTGATGATCTCACGAAGAAGTTGGATTGTTCTGGCCTGAAATTCTTGCTGTGAATTACTAGAGACTCTCCCTCGTAGTGGGCGATGGAATCTCCCAGCCATTTATCACCCTGGTCTTCGATATGCTCGGTGCCGAGACGAATAACCCGAACCGCGCTGAAGTACTCGGACAGAATGACCACGTAATTCTCATTCTGAACAATTTGAATATTGCGTATGGGATTGTCACCATCGATAGCATTGGTGGCATCGAAGGTGAATAGCAGGGGCAGCTGCCCGCCGGAATTTAGACAGCGCTCCTGTCCGGGTCGAATCTCGGGCCCATCGTAGGGGCCAAATCCCTGGGCCCGCCAGTCGCCACGAATATCCCTGGCCCCTTCCAGGTAAGGCAGGCGCCCATTCGGGGGGTCGATAATCAGAGAGGTGCGGTACTCGCCGCGTACACGGGAGACCACGATCGGCCGGATTTCAAAATTCTGGTCGGCGAGGGCACCTACAATACCACCGCGGCGAGGCGCTGCCCTGTTGGGATCGATCGGCAGGGCTCTTAGATCATCGAGATCACGGGCAAGCTGTTGCAGGGACATCGCTTCGTCCGTGGTATAACTTCTCTTTCTACCCAGGGCCAGGGGACGTTGCAGCGGCGTTTGTGATGGATTAGTCCATAAACCCTGTAAGTCTGGATAGCTATGCTCAGTCCGGGGGCTTACCCAGCCATCGGCGGCAAATGATTTTGCAGCCAACAGGAGCAGCGCGGAAATAGCAACTATCTGCAAGTAGTCGAATCCAGATCCAGCGTGTAGCTTCATGCTAGCGTGGCCCGTATGGGATAAGAGGCAACAGATTTATCTTTAACAAATACTTCTCCGGTACATCCATAAGAATGTTGTTGGTATCGCATTGATTGGATGGTCCCAGAAGATTTAGTACCACTCCCGATGGATGTCGCATGATTATTGGATGTCCATCTTCAAATCCGACATCGCTCTTGAATTCAAAACCCAGCAGTTCGTAAAAAGCGACCGATTTCACTTTATCACTGCCCCTGATACCTACGTGATTTACATTTTTAAATTTCAACATTTTGTATACCAAGTGATCCTAAATCAGGCCCCTGCACCTGACAGAAATCCTATTTGCTTCATCCTTAAACGTATCCAAGGTATCGACATGGCGTTGACAAAACGTACTCGAGAGTGATTTCTCTGTGCTGATACTTGGTTGCTAAGTTGCAGGCATCCATACTACTACAGCCACTGGCCCTGATTTCTTCTTTTCTTTACACCCTGGAATTGGCATATTAGCTCCAGTCAAACTGATACCAGAGGCAGATCATGATTAGTCATACTGTAAAGCTTGTTACCCCGTTGCTAGCGGTGTTGTTGAGTGCATGTGGTGGGTTCGGATCGATGCATCAAAACGACGCGGCAGCTTTTTCCAACGATTTAGCCGATGCGGCTGTGATGGGTAAATGGGCACGCAGCTGTGCCCTCTGTCATATCAACGGCGAAGCGGGTGCGCCCGTAGTTGGCGATAGCGCGGAGTGGCAGCGCCGGCTGGCGCAAGGTGAAGCCTTGATACTTCGCCATGTGATCGAGGGCTACAATTCCATGCCTCCTCTAGGTTACTGCATGGCCTGTGAAGAATCTGACTTCAGAGCGATGATAGGATTTATGGCGAGGACCAGCGAATGAAAGAATTAACCCGCAGAAAATTTCTCGCATCCAGTGTAAGAGCCACCATGTTTGGCGCCTACGCACTGAACGAAACTGCTTTCGCACAGACCACGCGCTGGAGTAATTGGTCAGGCGGGCAGACTTGTCAACCCAGGGGTCGTTATGACATCAGCAGTGAAGACGAGCTAGCCCGATTGTTAAAAACCACCAGCGGTCCTATTCGTCCGATCGGGTCAGGGCACTCCTTTAGTCCTCTGGTACCCACCGATGGACACTTGGTGGTAATCGATCAATTGAGTGGCATTCTCGATCATGACAACGACACCCTGCAGGCAACAATCGGTGCCGGATCTCGCCTGGGCGATCTGGGAGAGCCATTGGAGTCCATCGGCCAGGGCATGTTTAACCTGCCTGATATTGACCGCCAAACCCTTGCCGGTGCTACCGCAACAGGCACCCACGGTACTGGACTCGGTTTGCAATGCCTGTCGTCCTACATCACGTCTCTACGCCTGATCACCGTGGCGGGAGATGTTATGGACATCGATGCCAGCGATGCTGACCTGTTCGATGCGGTACGCGTTAACGTCGGCGCGCTGGGTGTGGTAACTCAGATTCGCCTGCAGAATCGCAAATCCTACAAACTAAAGAAGCGAGAGTGGGCAGCACCCACCGAGGATATACTTGCCAACTTCGATGAATTAGCAGCAAGCCACCGGCACTTCGAAATTTTCCCACTGGTTTATTCAGACTACTCCCTGGTGCTAGCCATCGACGAAAGTGACGAGCCAATAGGACAAACTATCTTCCCGCCGGGAGAAGAAGTTTCCCTCGCCGCAGTGCGAGAACTGAATGCCGATGCAACGCCCCTGGAGCGACTGACTCGGAATAACGCGGTGGGGGCGAATATTCAAACAACCGAAGCGGTAGATGTCTCCTACAAACTGTTATCCAATTTACGCAATAACAGATTTAACGAGATGGAGTATTCGGTGCCGATCACAGCAGGCGCCGAGTGTGTGCGTGAAATTCTCAAAACCATCTACGATCAGGCGATCGAAGTTGGGTTTCCACTGGAGTATCGCTATGTAAGCGGAGACGATCCCTGGTTGAGTATGGCCTACGGCACCGAGCCCCACGCCACCATCTCCATTCATCGAACCGCGAGTCAAGATTACAAGCCTTACTTCGATATCATCGAACCCATCTTCTGGAAATATGGCGGACGTCCCCACTGGGGAAAGTTACACAGCCTGGGCAATAAAGAGCTCGCGCAGTTGTATCCCCGCTTCCGGGATTTCATGGAAATTCGCGAATCGATGGATCCACGAGGAAGGATGGTTAACCAGCACCTGCGCAGGCTTTTTATTGGTTAGCTTAACCCAGAGGCACCTGCAACCACGCGCACCTGGCGCCCCTACTATTCCAGTGCAAACACCATCAGTGCCGGCCCGCTTCTGCGCAGTCGTCTTATAATGCTGTCACCCCCGACCGCAAAGTCGTTTACAAATCCTAACCAGATGTTCGCATTTACGGTAGGTGTGCCTATTGCCACGGCGATGTACTGTTTGCCATTGACACTATAACTCACCGGAAACGAGGTTGGCAGATCGCCGAGGTCTGTAACCCATAACACTTCTCCTGTGGAATCATCCAACGCTTTGAAGGATTCATCCAGTGCGCCGATAAAAACCAGTCCCCCCGCTGTTGCCAATGCCGCACTGGTGGGCGGCACAACTTCCCGATGCGCCCATACCAGTTCCCGGGTCTCCACATTAACTGCCTGCCAACGTCCAAACCTGCCATCGCTATCGGCTGTGGGGCTAATCTGCAAACTGACACCAGTGCTAAGCAGATTACCTCCGGCCCCGGTGGGTCCAGCCATCATGCAGACCTCGGCGATTGGCAGATACAGCATCTTACTTCTTGGATTATAGGCTGCCGCCGGCCAGTTTCTGCCGCCATTAGCGAAGGGGCACAACAAGTGGGATAGTTCGGCGTTCGGAATGGCGTCAGGACTAATTGTTTTAGCGCCCGTCTCGGAATCCACCGCGGTCACAATGTTTTGCAGACCCATATCCATGGAGAAAAGATATTCGCCGGTTGCCGCATCCACCGCGTCGTAAAGTGCCATCTTGCCGGCGGTCAGTACGAGCTTGCGCATGGCGCCGTCGACTTCCAACTCAATAATGTGTCGTTCGTACACCCAATCCAGGTCCCATTGGTCATTGGCGATATGCTGGTAATACCACACCAATTCGCCCGTCCCGGGGCGCAGTGCAACGGTAGCATTGGTGTAAAGCGCATCATTGCTCACACCCGGCTTGTATATTGGATCTAACAACGGCGCCGTATTGTAGGTAGGTGCGAGCCCGAAATACACCAGGTCGAGCTCGGGATCGTAGCTGCCAGGCAGCCACACCGAACCACCGCTTCGCTCTTCCAGGGGTATGTCGTTCCACGTGTTTCCACCGGGTGTTCCTGGCCGGGCTACCGAATGAAACCGCCACACTTCTTCACCGGTCTCAAGATCTAGACCGATGATGAATCCCCCTTCCGGAATCATGGTAGCGGTCACACCCTGTATCAGCATGCCATTAGCTACCAGCGGGGTTCCCCTGAGTCTATGGCTGCGTGGACCCACTGCCAAGTCGGTGATCTCGCTATCCCAGATTGGAGCCCCGGTCCTGCTGTCCAAAGCAACTATGTGCATGTTGGCTGTAGGCATGAACAGCTTATCGCCATACAGGGCGATACCGATTTTCGCACTAGCTACCGCGTCCGATTCGTGTCGATAGCGCCATAGCTCTGCCCCAGAAACCGCATCCATGGCCAACATAGTATCGCCAGTACTGAGCAGGTACACAACCCCGTCATGGACAATCGGAGTGGGACTGTTCGGGCCAGGTTCCAGTTCGACGCGCCAGGCCAACTCTAGCTCGGCAACATTCTGCCTGTTGATTTGGTCCAACGGGCTGAACCCGGAACTTGCATAGGTTCGGCGCCAAAGCAACCAGTCTTCTGCCGGCGGGTCAATCAACATCTCTTTCGTTACCGGAGTTAACTCCGACAGCAATGACGAATTATTACTTTGTGCCAAATTTGGGCCCGAATAAATTCCAAGGACGCAGAGCGCCAGCCCTAACAGTTGAATCGTAGGTTTGGTAGCCACAATGCAACCCTCCATTTTTGCCAGTATAGGTAAAACAAACGCAAAGCAGCAAAGGCTTGAGCGTATGTTGAACCAAACCCAGGTCGCAGCACAAGTAAGAAATTATTTTTGACAATCATTCCATATTGATGACTCATGATCTGCATTAGACCAGAGTCGATATCCTTGGTTTTCTGCAACAGCCGTAATTCTTTTCAATTCTCCGGAATAATGAAGCTATGCGGGTTCCTATGCTAGACTGGTCGTCGAATTCAGGGGGCAAATGCTGGATAATCAACAACGAAGAACCGGAATCCCGTTATGGGTAATCTGTTTCAAGCGCTTCGACGCCGAAGAGTAATTCGACTAGCTATCATCAACGCCATGTTGTTGGTCCAGGCAACGGCCTGGCTGTCCACTCACGTCAGCGCACAGACCCTCACCTCGACCGCGATCGAGTATCGCGCCTTGCTAGACCAATACTGCGTCACCTGCCACAACCGGTTGGTGGTAGATGCCCCCGATGCACCCCCCAATGCCCTGCTGTCACAACTGCGTGCGGTGGGTTTAAAACTCGACGCCCTCGACCTGTCGGCGGTGGCTACCAACGCCGCTCACTGGGAGCCGGTAGTACGCAAGCTGCGGGCCGGCTTGATGCCCCCCGCCGGGCTACCGCGGCCCGACCCAGCGACACTCGATGGGTTCCGCGTCTGGCTCGAGACCGCGCTCGATGGTGCCGCCGCAGCCCGTCCCAACCCGGGACGGACGGCAAGCTTCCATCGCCTGAATCGGGCCGAATATGGGAACGCCATCCGCGATCTGTTGGCGTTGGAGATCGACATCGATGACTTCCTGCCGGCAGATGACGCCGGCTATGGCTTCGACAACATCGGCGGTGTGTTGCGGATGTCACAGTCGTTGCTGGAGCGGTATCTGGATGCCAGCCGCACCATCAGTCGCCTCGCGGTGGGGAGCCCGCCTTCGGTGCCGTTCTCCGAGACTTTCCGCACCGCCCAGGACGGGCAGCAACACGAACGCGCCGTCGGCCTGCCGTTCGGAACCAGAGGCGGCATGCTGCTGTCCTACCTGTTTCCCCTCGATGCCGACTACGATCTAAGTATCCAGCTCAGTGGCACCCGCGGCCTGCGCGATGAGCATCGGCTTGAGGTGACAGTCGATGGCGAGCCCATCGAGCAGTTCACCATAGGCTCAGCTTCCACAATTGCGCTGCGGCTGCGAGTGGCGGCCGGGCCCCGGGACATCGGGGTCGCGTTCTATCGCAATCCGCCGGTGCTGGTGGAGCAGGTCCGGGAACGCTTCCAGAATCCGCGCACGGCAGGCAACAGCGGCGGACCGGGTGGCGCCATGCCGTTCGTCAGCAGCGTCACCATCGCCGGTCCCTATAACGCCAGTGGCCCCGGTCAGACGCCGAGCCGTGACAGGATCTTCAGTTGCCAGCCGGCGACAGTCGATGAGGAACCGGCATGCGCCCGCAGCATCCTCTCCGATCTGGCTCGGCGGGCTTATCGTCGGCCGGTAAGCGACGATGATATCGAGGTCTTGTTGGAGTTCTATGCCATGGGCCGGGCCGGCGCCAGCGACCCCGAGAGTGCCTTCGAGAGGGGGATTGAACTGGCGCTGCGGCGCTTGCTGGTGAGCCCGGAATTCCTGGTCCGAATCGAGGTAGACCCGGCCGGCATTGCGCCCGATACACCCTATGTGATGACCGATCTGGAAGTGGCCTCTCGACTATCATTCTTTCTATGGAGCAGCATTCCAGATGAGGAGCTGCTGGCGCTGGCCGAACGCGGCGCGCTCAGCAACCCCGCGGAACTCGAGCGGCAGGTGCGGCGACTGCTCGCCGACCCACGCTCTAAGGCACTGACCATCAACTTCGCCGGCCAGTGGTTGCAGCTGCGCAACCTTGCCACCGTGGTGCGGCCGGGTGAACCCTATGCGGTTGCCTTCGACGAGACCCTACGCCAAGCCATGATTACCGAGACCGAACTGTTCTTCGACAGCGTGGTGCGCCAGGACCGCGGCGTGCTCGAACTGCTGACCGCCGATTACACCTATCTGAACGCACGCCTGGCCGGACACTACGACATCCCCAATGTCCAGGGCGCTCACTTCCGGCGGGTGGGCCTGGCCGCCGACAGTCCCCGCGGCGGGCTGCTGGGACAGGGCAGCATCCTCACATTGACCTCACACGCGATCCGGACTTCACCGGTGCTGCGAGGTAAGTGGATACTCGACAACATCCTTGGCACGCCGCCCCCCGATCCGCCGCCGAACGTGCCGGCGCTGGAAGACAGCAAGACCAGCGCCAGGGTGGCGACGATGCGCGAGCGCATGTCTGCTCACCGGGACAACCCGGTGTGTGCGGCCTGCCACTCCATGATCGATCCGGCCGGTTTCGCCCTCGAGGGCTTCGACGCCATCGGCCGCTTCCGCGAGGTAGACGAGTGGTTCAACCCTATCGACACCTCCGGGGCGCTGCCCGACGGCACCGCTTTCGATGGCGCCGCGCAGCTGCGTGTAGCGCTGGTGCAGAAGCCGCAGCGATTCGTGGGCACCGTCACCGAGAAGCTGCTAACCTACGCCCTGGGTCGGGGCCTCGATTATTACGATATGCCGGCGGTGCGCCGCATCGTTCGCGAGTCGGCGGACGCCGACTACGGCATGCAAGCTATTATCGTCGGCATAGTGAACAGTTATCCGTTCCTGCACAGGAGATCTGGGTCATGAATATCATCACCAAGAAGGCATTGTCGCGGCGAACAGTTCTACGTGGCATGGGGACCATGGTGGCTCTGCCCCTGCTGGGCGCGATGGTGCCGGCGCTAACCGCCACCGCGAAGACGGCAGCCGCTCCGATTCCCCGGCTGGGTTTTTTCTATGCACCGAACGGAATGTTCCTGCCGAACTTCCATCCCGCCGGTGACGGTGGCCGTGATTACGAGATCACTCCGATCTTGCGTCCGCTGGAAGCCTATCGTGAGCAGATGGTGGTAGTCTCCGGCTTGAGTAACAACGGTATCGTCAGTCCTAACGAGGGCGGTGGTGTGCATACCCGCGCCCACGGCGGCTGGCTCAGCGGCGTGCTGCCGAAACGTACCGAGGGTGCCGACATCGAAGCCGGCAAGACCGTGGACCAGTATGCCGCCGACGTACTGGGCAGGGAGACCTCGCTGCGCTCACTGGAACTGACCACCGAGTCGAACTACACCGTCGGTAACTGTGAGAACGGCTATAGCTGCACCTACCAGAATTCCACCTCCTGGCGCTCTCCAACCACACCCCTGCCTCACGAACGCGACCCCCGTGTAGTGTTCCGGCGCCTGTTCGGCGACGGCGGCAGTGTGGCGGCGCGGTTGGCCCAGATGCAGACCGACCGCAGCATCCTCGACTCCGTCACCGACAGTATCAAGGGGCTCGAACGCCGCCTGGGGCCCGGTGACCGTGCCGTGGTGGAGGAATACTTAAGCGCGGTACGTGAGATTGAACGCCGGATTCAACGCACAGAGCAGAACGACGCCTCGACACCATTGCCGAGTGTGGGGCAACCTGCCGGCGTACCCGATGACTACGACGAGCACGTGGAAATGTTGTTCGAGATGCTGGTGCTGGCGTACCAGGCCGACATCACTCGGGTGAGCTGCTTCCAGATGGCCCGCGAGCTGAGCGGCCGAACGTATCCCGACATCGGCGTGCCGGAGGCGCACCACAGTGTGTCCCATCACCAGCTCAACCCCCATAACATTCAGCAGTATACGAAGATCAACGCCCACCAGGTCTCGCTGTTCAGCAAGCTGATCGAGCGCCTGCACAACACGGCGGACGGTGACGGCACGCTGTTAGACCACAGCATCATGCTGTATGGCACCGGCATGGGGGATGGCGATCATCACACCCCTTACAACCTGCCGGTGATCCTGGCCGGTGGTGGTTGCGGACAGCTGGCCGGCGGTCGCCATATGAAGTATGAGATGCACACGCCGTTCATGAATCTCGGACTGACCCTGCTCGACAAGGTCGGCGTCCATGTCGATAGCATTGCAGACAGCACCGGGCGATTGACGGACCTGTGATGATGCAAGCTAGCCAGGCTGATACCAGGACATACATAAGAAGGACGAAGGCGAGCACAGTGACGGCTGTGATCTGGATTGCCGTGCTCGCTCTGCTGTGTAGCGGCGCTACCTTCGCCGCGGCACCGGCGCTGCTGGATGCGGTACGCCGGGGTGACCTCGATACGGTGCGCTCCCTACTAGAGCGCGGCGCCGAAGTAGACGCTATGACGGCGGACGGCGCCACCGCGTTGCAGTGGGCGGTGCACAACGACCAGCTTGCGTTGGTAGACTTACTACTCGAGGCCGGGGCCAATGCAAATACTGCGAACCGCTACGGCGTTGCTGCGGCATCGCTGGCGGCCGAGAATGGCAGCGCCGCGATTCTCGAGCGTCTGCTACAGTCCGGTGTAGATCCCAATCAAAGCCTGCCCGGTGGTGAGACGTTGCTGATGACTGCCGCTCGCACCGGCGCGGCGTCGACGCTGCGGACCCTGCTTGCCTATGGCGCCGATCCGAATTGGCGGGAGACCACCCGCGGTCAGACCGCGCTGATGTGGGCCGCGGCCAACAACAATGCCGAGGCGATCCAGGTGTTGGCCGAGCATGGTGTGGACATCAACGCGAACACGGACAAGCCGTCGCGGAACGCAGATCGCACCTTCTCCTATGCGCCTCCTACCGGTTTCTCGGCATTAATGTTCGCCGTCCGCGCCGGCCATATCGAGGCCGTGGGCGCCTTGCTCGATGCCGGCGCCAATGTTAACGACGCCGTGTCGGACGGCCAGAGTGTACTGGTGGTAGCGGCGGCCAATGCCAACTGGGAACTGGCGGCCTACCTGCTAGACCGCGGCGCCGATGTGACCGCGGCCGACGCCGGCTGGAACGCCCTGCACCAGACCGTACGCACTCGGCGGATGAACCTGGCTTTTGGCACCCCGGGGCCGTTCTCGTCCGGGACGCTCGACAGCATGGAGTTGATACGGAAACTGCTGGACGCCGGCGCCGACGTCAACGCCCGCATGACCCGCAACGGCATGCGTGATGGACAACGCAACCGCTTTAACCGGCTCGGGGCCACCGCGTTAATGCTGGCGGCTAAGGTGACCGACGTCGAAGCGATGCGACTATTGCTGGAGGCAGGCGCCGACGCCACAATTCCAACGGCCGACGGTACTACCCCATTGATGGTCGCCGCCGGACTGCATATCTGGAACCCGGGTGAGGATGGTGGCTCGTTTACCGGACAGGAACGGGAGGTACTCGAGGCCGTGCGGATTTGTCTTGAAGGCGGGAACGACGTCAACGCGCGCAACTATCGTGGCGAGACCGCCCTCCACGGCGTCGGTTTCCGGGGCGTAAATATCGTGCTCGACTACCTGGTGCAACAGGGTGCTGACCTGCAAGCCCTGACCGAGGATGGCTGGTCGGCACTGGCGATCGCCCGCGGGCTCAGTTACACGGACTTCTACAAGGCCCAGGTGCACACCGCGGCCCGACTGGAGGAAATGATGCACTCCCGCCAGCTCGACACCGAGGGCGATGCGCACCGGGTACCGGGGTCCGTCTGCTACGACTGCTTGCAGACCCGCAGCGACCAGATCCTTGCGGTGGCGATGCGCGATGAGTGGATGGAAGCCAATTTCGACCCCGCCAGTAATGCCGTCCAGATGCTGCCCTTTTGGAGCTGGCTGCCGTTTCCGCCGCCTACGCCACAGTAGTGGGGGTAAGGAACAGACTACATTCTATAGAGATAGGCTGCGGCAGCATTACGGCTTCAGAGCCAGGCGTCTATGTCATCGCAGCCCTATTGACCATATGACCCAATTTGTTAAGCGAGAATCCCTGTGCGACCCCTGTACCCAATAAGCCTCGTTTCCGCACTCATCTTCCCCATCCTTGCGGTATTGCCAACTGTGTCCTGCGCACAAGCTGGGGCACCGGTCAATCGTGTCATCGAGCAGTTGCGACAGGATCGCCCCGTCATCGGCACGTTCACACGCAACCCTCGAGTAGACCTGGACTTTGTCATCATCGACGAGCAGTACGGGGAGTTCGATATCGACGCAGTGCGTGCGGCCCTCACCAATATGTACACCGGCAACGGTGCGGCCGCGGCACCGATCGTTCGGATTCCGCTGAACCTGCGCGACGCGCCGCAGGCCGTGGTCAAGCAGCTCCTGGACGCCGGTGTGTTCGGTATAATGTTCCCCGACATCGAGACCAGGCAACAGGCCCTGACCGCAATCGGCTCGATGCGCTTCGCCGAGGCGAAGGCGGCAGGAGATGGAGCACCGGCAGGACTGCGTGGATCGGGCACCGGATCGGCACCGGCGTACTGGGGACTCAGCGCGGACGATTACCGCGTAGCTGCCGATGTCTGGCCCCTGACACCGGCCGGGAAGCTGGTGGCAATGATTCAGATAGAATCCCTGGCCGGGATCGAGCACCTCGATGAGATTCTCGAGGTGCCGGGGATTGGCGTTATTTTTCTCGGGCCCACCGACATTGCCACCTCGATCGGTGCCGAGGGTCCTGACGCCGCAAGCGTCGAAGTGCTAGTACAGGAGGTGCTCGCGGCCTGCCTGGCGAAGAACATTCCCTGCGGTTATCCGATCGTGGCGCCTACGCCAGAAGCCGCCGAACGTGAGACGGCGAGACGGCTGGCAGAGGGCTTCAAGGTGCTTGCGGTCATGACCAGAACATCGGGGTCAGGTCTTTCCCGTTAGCGCCAGGAAGACCTGACCCCGAAATCCTTGCTAGACAGCGTAGGCCGTAAGAGCGACACTTCCGATGAGTCAGATTGGGAAAGGCAATTCCTTATTCTGGTGTGATTCTAAAAAAGTAGTCTGTGAGGAATGTAGTATGGCTAACGGGAACAAGGGAGCCGCCATGGGCAAGACAGCGGTGGCCACCGCAGCGGGCAGCGTGGTGATCGGCACCCTCCTGTTGGCGACGCTGGCGACTGCGCAGAATAATCTGGTGGATGCGCCGATCCCCCACGCCACCGGGCAGAGTGTGTCGGCGTCGTTCGAGGGCTGGTATCCTAACCCGGACGGCAGTCGTAGCCTTGTATTTGGCTATTTCAATCGCAACTACGATGAGCATATCGACCTGCCCCTCGGAGCAAGCAACCACTTTGAGCCGGGTCCCGCGGACCGTGGTCAGCCCACTTATTTTTATCCGAGGCGTCAGACCGGTGTATTCGCTGTGGTGGTGCCGGCTGATTTCGGCGAGCAACAATTGACCTGGACCCTGACCGCAAACGGGGTGACGATCGCGATTCCGGGTCACCTGAACCCGGCGTGGGAAATCACTGCGCTGGAGGAAGTGACTAGCGGCAACACACCGCCGGTGCTTCGGTTCGGCGGGCCGGAAGGCCGGCCCGGGCAGGGTCCACTAGGCATTCACACGGACGCCATGACGGCGGTCGTGGGAGAACCGACAACGGTCACGGTCTGGGCCAGCGACGACGGCGTGCGCAAGTCCAGGGCAGCGGCGCGACCGGCGCGCTCCGGCTTGGTGTGGACTAAGTATCGTGGCCCCGGCGCCGTCAGTTTCGACAAGCCGAGACCGGCGATCGAGGACGGCAAGGCAGTCACCACTGTCACCTTTAGCGAGACGGGAGAATACGTACTGCGGGTGTTGGCCTGGGACGATTCTGGTGGACAGAGCGCCGTCATGGCTGGTGGTTTCTTCTGCTGTTGGACCAACGGTTTCGTCACGGTGCTGGTAGACTAGGAGACTGGATATCGGTGCCAGGCGCGCCGATGGACAAATTGGGAGAAAAGAGATGGTGATGACAAAGACAAGCAAAGCCAATATGACGTGGGTTGGCCTGACCATGGCAGCGATCCTGCTGACAGGCGCGGGAACCACATTTGCCCAGAGCGATGACGTCACCTTCAGCCGTGACATCGTGCCGATTCTGCAGCAGAACTGTCAGGAGTGTCACCGCCAGGGGCAGATGGGGCCGATGTCGCTGATGACCTATGACGAGGTTCGACCCTGGGCGCCTGTGATCCGAACGAAGGTGCTCGAGCGGGTGATGCCACCGTGGCATCTCGACAAGACCGTCGGCATCCAGGAGTTCGAGAATGACCGGTCACTGACCGACGCGGAGATCGACACTATCGTACGTTGGGTCGATGCCGGTGCGCCCCCTGGCAATCTCGACCAACTGCCGGTGGCGATCGACTGGCCCGACGACGAGACCTGGCGGATGGCCGAGCGTTATGGTCGAGAGCCGGATCTCATCGTGCGTTCAACGTGGTGGACCCAGAGTGCTCAGGGCCAGGACCAGTGGTGGACACCGATCATCGATACCGGGCTCACCGAGGACCGCTGGGTGACCGGCATGGAGGTGCGACCGACACTGGTGGGTCGTCGTGTGACCCATCACGCGGTCTTGTATCTACAGCAGGAGGAGGAGCCCGGTGACTTCGAACCTGTGGTCGACGTACCGGGACGCGGCAGCTACCTGACCGAGTTTGCCGTCGGCAAGATCGGCGATGTGTTTCGTGACAACACCGGCAAGCTGATGAAGGCCGGGTCACGTATTGCCTTCGACAACCACTATCACTCGGTTGGCGAGGAGATCACGACGCAGACAGAACTGGGCATCTGGTTCCATCCGCGCGGCTACGTACCGAAGTATCGAGTCTACGCCAGTGCGTTGGGTGTACAGCAGGCGATGACCACACTGGACATTCCGCCGGGGAAGGTGACCACCCACCATGCCTACATTCCGCTACGGGCCCCGGCGCGGCTGGAGAACTACCAGCCGCATATGCATATTCGCGGCAAGGCGATGTCGATGGAAGCGATCCTTCCCAACGGCCAGGTGCGGATGCTGAGCCACGTGGCGAACTTCGATTTCAACTGGCATGTGAACTACGTCTACACCGACGATTCGGCCCCGGTGCTGCCCGCCGGCACGGTCCTGCATATCACCGCCTGGCACGACAATAGCGCAGCCAACCCCGCCAACCCGGATCCGACACAGTGGGTGGGCTGGGGACAGCGCAGTTACGACGAGATGTATCACGCCCATGTGAACATGACGTATCTGACCGACGAGGACTATCGACAAATCATCGCCGAGCAGCGAGCGCGGGAGCCTAGAGGGGACTAATCACACCTTTTTCTGCCAATTGCCTTATCTCCTCGGCGTCGAGGCCCAGCTCTTTCAGTAGGCTCATGTTTGCCTCGCCGAGGCTTGGTGTTGGAATGTCATCGCTCTGCTCTATTCCGTGTATCGTATAAGGCGATCTAATGCGGCGCATCGAGCCTTCGGTGGGGTGCTCGTATTCTTCAAAAAATTTGACCGCCCGAAGGTGCTCGTTCGTCAATAAATCATCCAGGCGATTGACCCGGGTATGAGGAATGTCAGTGCTACCCAGAAGTTCACACCATTCATCGGTGGTTTTCGACGGCGTGAATTCCATGATTTTCTCATACAGTTGATCGATGTTTTCGCTGCGTTTCACCGGGTCAGACACCAAGTCCCATTTTGTGAGTTCAGGGTGGCCTACCAAATTGAAGAACTCGATCCAGTGTTTGGTGCTATAGGGGAGTAAGGCGATAAACCCATCTTTGGTCGGATACGGTCGACGGTAGGGAGAGTTCATGCGTTGGTAGCCAGTACCGCCTGTGGTCGGCACGAAGCTCTGATTGGAAAATTGCTCGACCATGATAAATGACACCAGCCCTTCGAACATTGGCGCCTCTATGCAGCAGCCTTTTCCGGTGCGAAACTTGTGGATCAGGCCCCCCATGACGGCGAATGCGAGTTGCTGTGCCGCTACTTTGTCGGCGAGGATGGTGGGAGCGTAGCGTGGGTTGCCCTCGGCATCGGCGTTGAGGTCGGCAAAGCCGGAAGCCGCCTGAATAATATCGTCGTAAGCCGGTGCATCTGCGAGCGGCCCCGCTTCTCCATAGCCTTGCGCAGCACAATAAACAATCTCTGCATTGTGCACCTTGATATCTTCATAGCCGATGCCCAGCTTGATTGCGGTCTTGTTGCGCATATTGTGCACCACCACATCGGCTGTTTTTACCAACCGGTAGAATAGCTGCCTGCCTTCGTCAGTTTTTAGATTGAGGGTTAAGGATCTCTTATTGCGATTGCTGTTGATAAAACCAGCGCCCATTTTTGCGGAGCGCCCGGGACGCACGGTACGAAACAAGTCTCCATCGAGGTTCTCAATCTTGATGATTTCGGCACCGAAGTCACCCAACATCTGAGTTGCATAAGGGCCGAGAACAATCGTGCTGAAGTCAAGGATTCTCACGCCGTTTAATATGGCAAACATTCTATACTTCCTTTGTTAGTCTACTGATTCAATGGCATCTTCCGACTCGAAAGCAGTAGATGTCCTGATTTGCAATCTTCTCGAAAGAAATTGATGTAGCGCCCGCGCAAACTGAAGTCGCAACGGCCGGGCAATATTGCAGCCTCCGCGGTTAAACGCAAGTTTAACTTATCGCGCCTGTAATGGGGACGTCTGCTAGATGCCTACTGCTTGTCCTGCCACGTAAATTGCATTGTATTTTGCAGCGGGCTGGCGTTAAACTGCATGAATCCTGCATATGACCACTGCACACAAAACCAGCGGTCAATAACAAGAACACGAAGTCTAGGCAGGGTACCGTACATGGCTATTGGAGAATCTCATGAAAACAACACGTCGCGGATTTGTAGGAACAATCGCGCTCGGCACTGCTGCCAGCGTACTGGCTGGCACATCTCTCTTTAACAAGAGTGCCATGGCTCAAACCCGGGCTGCAGATAAGTCGGGCATTTACGACAATGGCATCATGCAACTCAGCTCCAACGAGAGCGCTCGTGGCCCTGGCCCGAAAACCATAGCGGCCCTGCATTCCCACGTCACCAAGCGGGTCGGAATGGGTTATGCGCCGGACCACGTCAATGAGCTGAGAGACGGCATCGCCAATTATTACAAACTGACAAGCGCCAACGTGCAACTGGCAACCGGCTCCACGCCGTTGTTACAGGGATCGGTAAGGGCCTTCTGTTCTGCCGATAAAAAGTTTGTGACACCCATGCCTACCTACTCAACCAGCTTGAGCACCGCCCGCCAAATCGGCGCAGGAGTTGAGGTGCAGTCACTCGATAGTTCATTAGGTGTCGATCTCGATGCCCTGGCTGCCGCCGCGCCAGGAGCAGGAATGTTATATCTGTGTAATCCCAATAATCCCACCGGCACCGTACATGGCCCTGGCGCCGTCGAGCGCTTTGTACGTCGCGTCATGCGGGAAGTGCCCGGCACCATGATTCATATCGACGAGGCCTACATCAACTACGCCAAAGCCGGCGCGATGGAAACGGCAGTGCCGCTGGCGATGGAGTTTGAAAATGTTTTCATTACCCGCTCTTTCTCCAAGGCCCACGGTCTAGCGGGGCTGCGCATCGGTTATGCACTGGGTCAGGAGCAGACCCTGGCTAAAATCCGCGACGCCTGGGGCATGGGAGATGTGAACATGCTGGGTGCCATCGCCGCATTAACAGCGCTGGAGGACAAAGAACACATAGCATGGGAAGCACAGGAGAACGCCGAAATTCGTGACATGGTTGTCGGTGCTTTTCGTGAGATGGGCTTCGAAGTTGGGGATTCCCACACCAACCATATTTTTGTGAATCTCAGGCGTCCGGCACGAGAGTTCCGCGAAGCCTGTCTACAACACAAGATACTGGTGGGCCGGGACTTCCCGCCGATGGAACAAACCCACTGCCGCATTTCTCTCGGCAGCAGAGAACAGATGGAAACCGCAGTAGAGGTTTTTAGAAAAGTTTTAGCTTGAGACTAACAACAACGGAGCCAGGTTCGTCGCGCAAAGAAGAAAACCTGGCACTTCATTGAATTCACAATGAGTGAGATACCCAAAGGGGATAACGATGTCAAAGATCGTCGGAATGAATAGAAGAACCTTTATCAGGAACGCCGGCGTGACTGCGCTGGCCGGGGCCGCGGGAACCGTTGCCACGGTTTCCAGCACTGCCTCCGCACAAAGCTCGAGCAGTATTCCAAAACTCGCAGGCGGCAGATACGACTTTGATACGCCCTACAATCGTGTGGGTACGAATTGCTCGCGTTGGGATTCCCCTGCGCTCAAATATGGGGACGGTGTTTTTAAGTATGGAATGGGTGTGGCATCGATAGATTTCGAATGTGCGCCCTGTATTACCGAGGCACTGGCGGAACGCGTTGCGCATCACAACTGGGGCTACCTCAGCACCACCGAACCGCTGCGAGATGGCATCGTCAAGTGGAACGGTGAGCGCCACGGCGTCGATCTGGATCCTGCATCAATCACGCTCTCCGACGGCGTCTATCCGGGCATTATCGCCGCGTTGCGATCCTTCGTCCCGATCGGTAATAAAGTATTGATGAACTCACCTGTCTACTCCGGTTTCTACTCCATGGCCCGTGCCGCCCGTGTGGAGGCCGTGGACAGCCAATTACGCTACGTAAACGGTCGCTACGAAATCGATTGGGATGATCTGGAGTCGAAGATGACTGCAGACGTGAGAGCGATGCTCGTCTGCAACCCACAGAACCCGACCGGCAATGTCTGGACCAAAGACGAGCTGTTGCGTATTGGCCGTCTGTGCCTGGAGCACAATATTGTGGTGTTGGCTGATGAGATTCATTCCGACGTGATTCGTGCCGGGCATAAGTATGTGCCCTTCGGCAGCCTGCCGGATGCAGCCGTCGTCAATAATTCCGTATCCTTCAACGCCATCAGCAAGACCTTTAACCTGGCCGGCATGAAGAACGCCTATTATTACTCCAAGAATCCCAGGCTGTTGGCACAGGTGAATCAATTCCACCGCGCCGAACTCAGCACCCTGGGTGTAGTGGCCAACGAGGCGGCCTATCACCACGGCGGGGAGTGGTTCGACCAGGCCAATGCCTACATGGATGACAACCATACCTTCGTCGAAAACTATATCAAGGAGCACATGCCCAACGTCGGCTACACCCGTAACGAAGGGACTTTCATGACGTTTCTGAACTTCAGCAAGGTGTTGGATGCTATCGGCGCAGAAGAAATGGCCAAGGCTCACGGCAAAGATACGGCGGAAGCCTACTTCCAGGATTGGCTGACCGAGAAGTCCGGTGTCTACCTGAATCCGGGCACCATTTACGGTGCTGGCGGTGAAGGACATATGCGCATGAACATCGCCTCGTCACGACGCGTGTTGCAAGAAGTGCTTGATGCGATGGCGGCTGCTGTTCGCAACGTCTAATGGTTCTGTACAGTAAAGGGGACGGAGGGATTAAAGCTTAATCTCTCCGTCCCCTTTTTCTTTCCCTTGTTTCCTTTTTGTACACCGGTGCCTGTCCCATGACAAAAATTGACTCCGTTGCTGGCTGCTCCCAACCCACGAGCATAGAGAAGCTACTCCAGGCCTGCATTAGTCGCCTGCTTATTGCCGCCCTGTCTATGCCGGTTTCCGTCTTCGCTCAGCTAGCTGGCGTGGAACAGGGTGAATGGCGATACCTTGGGGGCGATGCCGGGCACACCCGTTCATCACCACAACTGAATCAAATCAACGCAGCAAACTTTTCCGATCTGGAGACCGCATGGATCTGGCGCGGTGATAATTTTGGACCGAATGTTGAATATACGGCCAGGTCTACACCGGTCTTCGTGGACGGCATTCTTTACACCGTGTCGGGTCAGCGGCGCCAGGTGGTGGCGATCGACGCCGCCACCGGCGAAACCCTGTGGACATTTCGCGAACCGGAAACCATGCGCTATCTGCGCTCACCGCGAACCGATTTCGGTAAGGGTGTCGCCTATGCAGAGGTCGATGGCAGGGGCGTGATTTTCATCACGTCGCCGGCCTATTTCCTGTGGGCACTGGATGCCAAGAGCGGACGTCCCCTGGAAAATTGGGGTGCCGCGACCGGGGTGGACAGCTTTTCGGACACCGGCGTAGTGGATCTCATCCCTGATCTGGTGAGTGACTGGCAGCGCTGGTTAGAGCGGGAAGGTCCCTATGATCCAGACCACGGCATTCCCAGGCGGTTGGGCATGGTCACGGCTTCGTCGCCACCAATTGTGGTGAACGGTGTCGTGGTTGTGCTTGTGGGTCATGAACCCAGCTACGACCAGACCCGCATCGAAAACGTGCCAGGGGACATCATGGGCTACGATGCCAGGACCGGACAGCGGCTGTGGAAGTTTCATGTCATCCCCCGGCCTGGCGAATTCGGTCATGAAACCTGGGAGAACGATGCCTGGCGCTTCTCCGGGGACATGTCATCCTGGGCCCCCGCTGCCGCCGATCCTGAATTGGGACTGGTTTACATCGTCACTAATGCCTCCACCGTGCAGTCCTATGCCGGCCATCGACCCGGGCATAATCTCTTCGGCGGCAGCGTGCTGGCACTTGACGTAGCGACCGGTGAACGCCGCTGGCATTTCCAGATTCATCACAGTGACCAGTGGAACTACGATATTCCCACCGCGCCGATCCTGCTGGACCTGACTGTAGACGGCAGACAAATTCCCGCGCTGATTCAGAACACCAAGCAAGGGCTCATCTTTGCCTTTAATCGGGAGACCGGTGAGCCGATCTGGCCGATCGAAGAACGTCCGGTGATGCAGACCCAGGTGCCGGGCAACTACACCGCGGGTACCCAGCCCTATCCAACAAGACCGGAACCGCTGGACCGAATCGTTCTCGACGGCATCACCGAAGAGTTTATGATCGACTACACGCCGGAGTTGAAGCAACAGGCCCGGGAAATATTGGCTGAATTCCGTGTCGGTGGTCTCTACGTGCCGCCGTTGCCCTATCCCCACGACAACCCCTACCGCAATGTCGTCGGCTGCGTCGGCGGACTCAACATCTACCACCCACCGGTCGCAGATCCCACTACGGGAATTATGTACGCCTCCCACCGACGTACCTGTAGTGCCCCGGCTTTCATGGAAGCCACCAATGGTATCGATGAGGAGCGAGGCCTGCCGGGTCAGTCCGCAGAAGCCTGGCGTGGGCGGGAACGGCACACGCCCACGACCGGAACCACGGTCGCCGCCTGGGCTCCGGGTCGATCCCGTGAATTCCTGCCACTGATCGATCGCCTGCCTGTCTATAAACCGCTATTTCAAGGCCTGGCGGCCTATGACATGAACGCTGGGGAAAAACTCTGGGATATTCCCATTGGACAGACGCCGGCGAATATCAGGAACCACCCGCTGCTGCAGGGAATAGATACCTCTGACACCGGCGGATCCGCCCACTCCATTCAGATGATAATGGGAGATCTACTGGTGCAGACCACCGAAGACCTCAGAGGTGAAACCGACCTGAATGAGAATGGCATGCCCATGTTGCACGCTCGGGATAAGCGCAGCGGCCGGATCCTGGCCAGCGTCGAGATACCGATACCCGGTCAGTACGGCATGATGACTTACATGCATGAGGGTGTGCAGTACATCGTGGTGCAGTCGGGAAGCGTGCGACGTGGACAGCCCGGGGCACTGGTGGCGCTGAGACTGCCATAGAATAAGAGTCAGGTTTCACAGCGCCCAAGCTCCCCCTACTGCACAGCACCAGTGTTGAAACGTGCGTATACAGACCCGACCCCGCAAACAAGAAAGGGCCAGGCTAAGAATTTAGCCTGGCCCTTTCATTCGCAGATCAAACTTGCTAGTACTCGTCGTAGCCTTCGGTGAATTCGATGCGAACCCCCCGGGGATCAATGATATAAGCAATATTCAGGTCGATCGCAGGGATCTCACGGTAAGCCACCTGAAACTCAATGCCTTTGGCTTCTAGTCTACGGCAAAATTCCTCGAGTCCGTCGATCTCGAAGCCGATGTGGTCTATGGCCGTACCCTGAGTCGCTGCGCGTTCTGCCTCACTGCCTCCGAAGCTCAGGTTCATGCCGGGGACGTTGGTGGTAGTAGCGATTCGGCCTCGTGGTCTAACTTCTAAATCAAAAATGTCCGTATACCACGCGAGCAGATCCTCGTGACCGGGTGTATTAAAGTGAATATGGTAGCCGGTGACTTCTTCTTGCAATCCCTGGTCTTCCTGCAGCTCTACTCGTGCCCCCCCGGGCAGATCTACGAAGGCATTAATCTGGCCTTCGGCACCGAGGAAGGTTCTGCCGCCGAAGCCGGCAGCTTCGGTGGTAACATCGAGTCCGTCGGCTTCCCATTTCGCCAGAAAAGTATCCATGTTTCGGACCTTGAAACCGAAGTGATCCATCACTGTCTCATTCGATGGCATGCTCGGATCACTGGGTGAAAGCGCCACCAGCATGTTGTTTAGCACTATGGCAGTCAGCAATGGTCTGCCTTCGGCATTCCTGCCTTTTTCAACCAGTCTGCCTCCAAAATGGTTAACCCAAATGTCCTTGTGTCGTTCCATGTCGGAGACATTAAGGTGTACGTGGCCGTAGGTAAGACCGCCAGAATTGAAAGATGCCAGCTGCTGGCCATAAGATGTAACCGGCAGCAGGCAGAGCAGGAGTAGTACTGAGAAAAATCGCATGGGGTAACCCTCCGTTATTATTGGTGTTATTTGTAGCTGCAGTCAGCATAATGCCATTGTAAGCAGGAGTCTATGGGGTCAGGTCCAATTGCATATGTTGCCTTCATTGCCCGGCGCTGGAATTGAAATGTGCTGATGCAGAACAGACCCCAAATGGAGTAATGAATGAGCAAGACATGGCAGATCGCAGGCATCGACTTCGAACACATGCACATGGGAGATAATCTGCGGATGGCGTTCGAACATCCAAACGTGGAAATCGTCGGAATATGCGACCCGAATCCGGAGAAAATGAAGCAAAGTATCGAAAACTTCGGACTCTCTTCCCAGGCCGTATTCACAGACTATCGTAGCTGCATGGAATCCACAAAGCCCGATATTGTGCTGCTGTGTCCGGCCACCGGACGCCACGCCGAGGCCGTCGAACAGATCGCGCCCTTCGGACCCCACATCATCATGGAGAAACCCTACGCATCGAGTCTCGCCGAGGCAGACCGAATGACCGCTGCGATGGGCGACGAACGACGTCTGGCCATCAATTGGCCGCTGGCATGGTTCCCGCCCCATATCACCGCGAAGCGACTCATCGACGAAGGTCGCATCGGTGACGTTCTTGAGGTTCACTTCTATGACGGCAATCGGGGGCCGCTGTGGCACCTGGCAGACAAGGTCGAAACCACCGCCGCAGAAGTCGATGCCAGAAAGCCGGACAGCTGGTTCTACGACGCCACGCTCGGCGGCGGTTCCCTGCTGGATTATCTCGGTTATGGCACCACGCTCGGGACCTGGTTTCAGGGCGGACGGCTGCCACTGGAAGTCACTTCGATGATGTATATTGCTGAAGGCCTGGAGGTGGATGAGCACAGCATCACCATCGCGCGCTATGCCCATGGTCTGTCGAAATTTGAAACCCGATGGGGCACATTCACCGACCCGTGGACCCATCAGCCCCAGCCCAAATGCGGATTCGTCATCGTCGGGTCCGAAGGAACCATTGCCAATTACGACTACGAATCGACCATTCGGGTGCAGTCGCGCCAGCATCCTCAGGGCTTCGACCTGGCGGTTGACTCTCTTAATGCACCATTCCAGAACCCGATCCAGTACCTGGTTCATTGCCTGGAGAATGAACTGCCAATCGAAGGTCCCCTCGATCCAGTTATCTGTCGAGTGGGACAGCAGATCGTTGATACCGCCTTTCAGAGCGCGAAGCAAGGTCGCAGCTTGCCGTTGCTTACCTGATCAATGCTATCGAGGAATATCTCCATGAGATTACGTAATTTCACCCTGAGCATCACATTGATGCTATGGAGTTCAGCGGCCGGGGCTCAAGATACAGAACCTCAGTTAGTCATTGTGAACCCAAATGCCACATTCCTGGCCCAGCAAAGAGCCTTACCGGCAGCGGAAGTAATCGCCAGGGGGGAGACTCTGTACCAGGTAAACTGCCGTGCCTGCCATGGAGCTGATTTACGTGGTGGTGATCAGGGTGGGCCCAACCTGCTACGTTCCGGAATTGTCCTGAACGACATTAACGGTGAAGTCATTGGCGAGGTAGTGTCGCAAGGACTGGGCAGAATGCCTGCCTTCGGCAATTTAAATGGAGGGGATATCGAAGCCGTAGCCGGTTTTATACATTCCATATTAGCCACTTCAGAAACTCAGGGCAGCACACCTCCCGTGGACTACGATCTCGATATCCTGGTAGGAGATGCCGCTGCCGGTGAACGCTATTTCAATCAGGAATGCGCTGGCTGCCATTCTGTCACTGGCGATTTGATGGGTATTTCCAGCCGCATTGACGATCCATACGATCTGCAAAACAGGTGGGTCGCGGGGGGGCAGGGTAGCCGGGGCGGACTAACGGGAACCACCACGACAGCTACGGTGACTCTGGCAAATGGCGATCAGGTAAGTGGCAGGCTTCTCCGTTACGATGATTTCTTCCTGAGTCTACGGACACCGGCAGGGGCCTATCGAAGTTTTACCAGAAAAGGTGATTCACCCGGCATCGTAATAGATGACCCACTGACCAGGCACAAGGAACTACTGGCCGTGCTTGAGGATGAAACTATCCATGACGTCACAGCCTATCTGGAGACATTAAAATGAAGCATTTATCGTTAATCGCAATCCTGGTGTCTCTGCTGCCATTGCAATTACTGGCACAGGATGAAGTCGTGTTAGCTCCCGCTGAAATATTAAATGACCTCGATGGAGATTGGCGTACCTACTCTGGTGACTATAGCGGCAGACGCTATAGTCGTCTCACAAAGATTGATAAGGAGACGGTAAAAAACCTGACTCTGGCCTGGACCAGTGAGATGAACTTCAATGTTCGAAGGGGTAATAACCGCTTTGGGTCGGCGAGTAATATCGTCACCCAACTTGGCGGCGAAGGCAGAGGAGATATCGATATTAGAGGAGGGTCGATTAAGGGCTCGATTCTGGAAGTAAACGGTATCCTCTATGTCACCTCGCCCGATCACACCTGGGCATTGGATGCACGAGATGGCAGTGAAATCTGGCACTACCACTGGGAAACCCGCGGGGGAACCCATATCGGTAGTCGTGGCTCTGCTATCTGGAACGATTCTTTATTATTCGAAACGCCAGATAACTATCTGGTGTCTGTGAATATTCATACCGGTGCTGAAAACTGGCATGTAGAAATTTCCAGTTTTGAACTGCAATATTTCTCCACCATGGCACCTATCGTCATCGGCGATCGCGTCATTGTCGGTACCGGTAACGATCTGGATCAGCCGGGTTTCACCCAGGCATTCGATGCGGCAAGCGGTGAATTACTCTGGAAACTCTATTCGGTGCCGATGAGGGAAGGCGACCCTGGTTTGGAGACCTGGCCTAATCTCGATGCGGCCAGCCATGGCGGTGGCAATGCCTGGGTTCCTGGTGTTTACGACCCGGAGACAGACCTTTATATCTTCGGGACTGGCAATCCCACGCCGGCTTATACCGGCGTGTCGCGACCAGGCGACAACCTCTTTACCTGTTCGCTGATCGCGGTGAATGTCACCACCGGAAAAATGGAATGGTATTTCCAGACCTCGCCTCACGATACTCACGACTGGGACTCGGCACAAACGCCGATATTGATCGATGGCGTCATCGATGGTGAACCCAGAAAACTGGTGTCCACGGCTTCCAGAAACGGCTTTTTCTTCACCGTGGATCGTGTCACCGGTGAGCATATCGTCACCAGGCAATACAGTGCCACAGCCAACTGGTCATCGCGGATTCGTGAGAGTGGCTCGCCCGAGCCCGACCCGGCGAAGGAAGCGATTATTCCAGGGGCGTTGGTATCGCCGGTGGAAGGGGGTGTCGCCAATTGGCAACCCCCCGCCTATAACCCCGACACCGGTTTGTTTTATACCCAGGAGAACAATGGCTATAACATGCTTTATCTGACCGATCCTGATCCTCGTGGCTCGATGGGATTAGGAGGTAAACTACGTTCCGATATCGGTTCCGTAGACAGTGCTTTCCAGGCTATCGATTACAGAACCGGCGAAGCGGTCTGGCGACACGAATGGCCAGGCGGCGGCGGTGTCGCCGCGGGCGTACTGACAACAGCGACCGGACTGGTATTTACCGGCGATGGCAGGAACAACATGGTTGCCTTCGATGCAGAGAACGGAGATCTACTCTGGCATACACGTATTGGTAACATGACGAATCCTCCTCAGACTTTCATGGTCGGCGGCAAGCAGTATCTGCTGGTGGCGGTTGGGGAGAGGCTGTTTTCTTTTGTCATGTATTAGATGAGTAGCAAGGGAAAACGAGTACATGGCGATGCGAAATGCGATACTGATTTCAGTTCTGATTGCGATTTACCTCAGTGGATGTACGAATACCAATAGTCCGCTGCGGCCGGAGCTTGAGACCTTTCAACGTAGTGACGACTATGATTATGGCCTGTCTGATTTGGCAGGCGCTGGCAATCATAGCCTCACACTGACAGAAGATGGGTTTCAGTGGCCTGCTATTGCTACGGCTGTCGATACGGTGCTGCTCGAGATTTCCTTGCAGCGTACAAGCGGACAGAATCCTGCAATAGGAATTGATGCTGGCGGAGTCAAACTCATTCAGTACTTCGAGCAAGGTGGACGCGGGCGGCGCTATCTCGATCTCAGCCCAGTGCTAAAAGGGAATATCGAACCGGGGGATTTCATCGAATTTACCAGCCTGGGAACCCAGTGGAAGTCACAGCCAACGACTCTCGTCACATTTACCAACCCGTCTCTCGAAGGACGCAGAGTCCTGGTTATCGCACCCCATCCGGATGATGCGGAGATCGCTGCCTTTGGCGTCTACCAATCATCGGTCGCTGACGTCGTCACTGTCACCGCCGGCGACGCCGGTGGTGCTAACTTCGAGTCCCTGTGGGCCATTGAGGGTGAACAATACCGGGCCAAAGGTCGGATCAGGACCCTTGACAGTCTCACGGTGCCCTTTCTCGGGGGCTTGCGACCCGAAGCGGTACGAAATCTGGGTTACTACGATGGCACGCTTAGACAACTCTGGCTGCAGCGTCCGAATCAGGTTGAGCCGGTCCTGGCCGAACTCGAAGATCCCGCATACTACCGGCACCTCAATTTCGATCCTGAGCTACGGGATCGAGAATTCGAATCGAGTTGGCAAGCACTCGTTGCTGACTTGCTCAGCGAGCTTGAAAGAGTGCAGCCGCAGACCATAGTCGCGCCCCATCCCCAACTCGATCGTCACCTCGATCATCAGTTTGCGTCCATCGCGCTATTCGAAGCGCTCGCGAAATGGGGTAGGGAGTGCGATATCCTTCTTTATACGAATCATGCGATCGGCAACGAAGCTTTTCCACTGGGACCCCGTAACGGCTTGACCGGATTACCCCCGTTCAATGGAGAAGGCTTGCACCTGCGTCGCATATTTTCTCACCAATTAACGGCCGAGGATCAGCGCCGTAAGCTGGTAGCACTGGAAGCAATGCACGACCTTCGACCCTTCGATCTACGTAATGGCAGCGATATCACAACTGTGCCACTTATCTATGACTACTTCCGCCGCGGCGTTCGACCGAATGAGATCTTTTTTGCCACTAACCTGGATGGTGTGCGCGCAATCTACGAAGAATTCATCGACGCAAACAAAGAAAATGAATAGTCAGGTCTGGCTTATGTGGTAAACGGGGTCAGGTCTTCAATTGCACAAGCGCTCTTATTGCATCACACTGGATTTTGATCGTGCTGATTGAGGCTTGACCCCGTTCGAGTAGAGGCAAAGGGATGAAGTACATAAAAAACCGTCTTAACGTGATGATGTTACTCCAGTACGGGGTGTGGGGGCTGTGGTTGCCGGTGCTGGCGACGTATTTGCAATCACCTGATGCAGACGGAGGCTTGGGATTCACCTCAGGGCAGGTGGGGTGGATTCTCGGATTGGCCGGCTCGATCGGGGCGGTCTGTGCGCCGTTCATCGCCGGGCAGTTCGCCGACCGTTATTTTTCGACGGAGAAGTTTCTTTCTGTGTTACTGGTGCTGGGTGGGATCGTAAAAATCATCACCGCCTATCAAGACACCTTTATGGCCTGGCTCATCTTATCCATCATTTACAGCGTACTTTATATGCCGACGCTTTCCTTGACGAATTCCATGGCGTTTGCGCATCTGGATAACCCCGATAAGGAGTGGCCGCGAGTGCGGGTGATGGGGACCTTCGGCTGGATCGCAGCGAGTTGGCTGTTTCCGATGATCTGGCTGCAGTCGGATTTGCAGCTGCAGGCCTTGCCGCCGTTCTTTGTGGGAACGGAAGTGGCGGACGCGACGGCGCGACTGGCCGACACCTTAATAGTGGCCGGGGTGCTTTCCTTTTTTTATGCCGGATTCTGCTTCTTGCTACCGCATACGCCACCGAAGAAGGAGGCTGTGGAAAAGTTGGCCTTCAAGAAGGCTTTCGCCCTGCTGTCTCACCGATCGTTCGCGATTCTGCTATTGGCGAGTCTGCCAATATCGGTCATTCACCAGATTTATTTCATGCAGACGGGTCCGTTTTTCGAGAACCAGTTAGGCATGTTGGTCACCTATATCGCTCCGGCGATGACAGTGGGTCAGTTCGCGGAGATCGGGTTCCTGGCCTTATTAGGCGTGTTTCTCATGCGCCTGGGATTTCGTTGGACCATCACCCTGGGCGGCCTGGCCTATTTCGCGCGCTACGCGATCTGGGGGCTAATCAGCATGCAGGAAGCCTCGGCACCGTCGGTAGATGCCGCGGGTCATATGCTGTGGACGACGCCGTTGATGATTGGCGTATTCAGCCAGGCATTACACGGGCTGTGTTATGCCTGCTTCTTCGCTTCGGCGTTTATGTACGTCGATCGCATAGCGGACGCGGACATTCGAAACTCGGCGCAGACTGTTTTCGGAATTATCATCCTGGGTGTGGGTCCGGTGTTTGCAGGACCGTTTCTGGCCTTGCTCGGGAGTGTCTTTGGCGAAAATGGTGTGGTGACCAATTTCGCGGGCATGTGGTTTACCCTGGCCGCGATCGCATTGATCACGACCGTGCTGTTTGGACTTGCCTTCAGGGATGAAACCCAGGGCGAGATTGCCGAAACCGAAACCTTAGCGGGCGAGACCGTAGGAGCATAGGTCTTTCATTGGGGCTCAGGTCTCCAATCGCACAAGTTTTGTTTTCGCGTTGCATTGGAATCGAAAAGTGCAGACGAAGAGCTGAAGTTACATTGGCCCTGAGTTGATCTATACCTGGCCCGGCTCAAATCGTTTTGATTAATTTTTTAATTTATGCAAAAAGGAGTTGACGATGAAAAAAATAGCCATAACTGGATGCTTGATTTTCGCCTTCGCCACGTTGGTTTACGCACAGACCTCAATGCCGCCTGCTACCTATGTCAAAGCGAATGACATCGGATTGACATTGGCCACTTCAATGGAACAAAGGCCGGCCTTGGGTGTCGGCACCATCGTTAGCGGCGATGACTTCAACATTAATTTTATCCGTCGCAACGCACCGGCTGGCGCGATAATCCATGAACAAGGCACCGAGTTGCATTACATCACCGAAGGCGCAGGCATTCTTGTCACCGGGGGCAGGTCAATTCGACCACCTGGGGGAGGCTCGGCCAATATAGAAGGTGGTTCTGCGCAACGCGTCACGGTTGGCGATGCCATACTCATTCCGGCAGGCACACCGCATCAATACACTGCGGTGGAAGGTGTGGTGGGCTATCTTGAGGTGCGATTCAAGGCGGCGCAGTACTAGGCCCATCTTCTGGAAATGAGAGGATGGGGACCTGACTCCGAAAACTATCAGAAACGAACCAGCCGTCCGTCTTCCACCCAGGTCTCACCGTTAATTGACACCGTGGCATCCAGGAAAAAATTCCAGCGCACATAGTTGCCTTCCACATTGCCGCCGATCTCGCTGTTGTCACCTAGCGACAGGCGCACTACACCCGCTCCGTAGCCGAAGTAGGGCAGCCAGGGATCTTCGGTCGGGACCGCTAGCAAGGCATTAAACCCCAGGCCAAACTCCCGGAAAGACCTCGCGCCCTCCGCAGCAAGTTCGGTCTCAACCGCTCCCAGATTGGAGCCCGCTGTCAGCGAAATCATGATCCCCTCTTCAAACACCAATCGCAAATCATCCACCGTTTCACCACTCCAGGTGGAGCGTGGAAAGACAACGACACCGTGAACGGATGTTTCGATTGGTGCTACCCGGACCGCGCCAGCAGGGAACTCGATTTCCCTATCGATGAGAATGGCGCCCGCTGCCGCGCGCGCACCCGACACGTCCCCATCTTGCCGATTGATCGGTCTTTCACCGATCCGAAAGCGGATATCAGTGCCCGCAGCCGTGGTGACATGAATCTCGCCGGCGCGCGCCGCCTGCTCAAATGCATCGTGGCGGGATCGCAGTTCGGAAAAATCCTGCTCGAGGATGGCGCGTCGATACAAGGAAACCTCCCGATCGCCATCGGTGGGAACCGCGCCCGCAGTCGAGCCGATAGGATAGGAGCGGTCCTCCACGGTATATGCACCTGCCCAATGGAAATGCACGGTGCGGTGCTGGCCTAGTTGTTCCCACAGCAGATCCTGCATTGCGGCGTAAGGCGGGTCAGCGGGGGTGGGGCCCGGTAACATGATCCCGACCGATACATCGCGCAATAACTCACGCAACTCCCCTCGATCGGCACCACGCGCTCGCTCTACAAACGTCGCAACTCCGTCCCGACCGTAGGGCCCGTCCGCCGAAAGCGTGCCGACATAAATCCCTCCCGCCGCCTCCACGGCGGCGGCAAAGAGTCCGGGCAATTCCTCGTGCAGCCCAGGGCGTCCCACAGCAAACACGCGTTCGCCAGGCGCCAACTGAAGGCGTTCTACGAGCACGGTTACCATCGGACTCCACCATTGTGCGTCGAAAATGTTGACGGTTTGAGCTTGGTCGGTTTGCGGAACATCGGAATCGCAGCCAAGCGCTAAGACGGCGGTCGCGACGAGGCAGAGAGTGCGGATTTGACGATAGATCAATTTGACCCTCGCTGAGGACGACGCAGTGGTAGGCTTTGTGGTGTGTGCGCCTGCATTATTCGACTGGGCTATCTCGATTGTCCTCAGGCCTGCGGATCTCATGGGAGCTTCGCACTTTGTAAACAAAACAGGGCGCAAAACTGTTGCGCCCTGTTTTCAATAATTTACATTTGGCTGCTTTGGCTGACTATTTCACTCTTGTCATCGTGGTGTAACGATATGACATTAATTTCCCACCGCCCCATCTTTCCGAGCGCGACTCGAAGTGATCTTCATCAATAATTTTTAACCAACTATTGTGTACATGATAGTCAGCATTGACGTCCATGTTGGTACCCTTGGTGAACTGGAAGTCAATCACGCCTTTTTCTACAGTCGCTGCAAAGGTCATCGACGGTTGGTTACCGACCGCACAGTAATGGGTGTGAATGAGCGTATCCTCGCCATCCTGATGATACATACTAACCATTTCAGAGGCAGTGCCTGCTGCAAATGTCGCCATGACTGAGGTACCGTTGCCGATGGTCTTATAGGTCACCGTTGTGCTGCTCGCGGTGCCGTCTGCTCTTGACTGCCCGACTGGAACTACCACGGCATCGCCGGTCCAGGTGCCGTCCAGGGTAAGCATGGTTTTAAACGCCTGATCGGCTGTAAATCCTTCATCAGCCGCGATTGCGACTGAGCTCAACATCAGGGCCGCGAGAGGAATTGTCAGCAGTCTTAGGTTTTTCATTTTTGAATCCTTGATGATTAGTGACGAGCAAGACTAAACCCGCGCCAACAAGGTTGTCAAATACTGCATCAGAATGCGGCTGGACTACAGGACCGGACTACAGGACCGGGCTACAGGTTGACGCCTGATTTTCCTCAGACATCAACCACGTTTGGCATCCGCACCGAGCGCTATAAAACTATTCGTTATCACGGCATCTGGGATACTAACGAGATTTATGATTTACAATCGGATCCCCACGAGATACAGAATCTAATCGATGCTCCGGAGCACCAAGAGAAAATCGCAGGCTTGCTAACGAGCTTTATGAGTGGCTAGAAACCACCGACGGCACGAACATACCGCTTAAAAAACTTGTCAGGCCCAGGTTTGGTGATCACAGAAATCAATCCGTGCTCTGACCCTGTCAGCACCTTTTGATGCTAACTGCCCGAAAAGGATTTATTGTCCTGCCAGTGCCCGCGCCTCTTCGGCCCGATGACCTGAAAGAATATTCATCATGCCGTAGTTGCCTTCATGACAGGCATATTCGTAGATCTTGTCTTCAGAATATTCAAATATGATGCGCCGGGTGTAGTCTGCAGAATAGGTACCGGGATCATGTGCGATCAAGTCGTATTGCAACTCGGTGTCACTTATCCGGGTAATGCGCTCCTGCAGAATCTTGGCATCGGTGTTTAATCCGGGCGCACTCTTCTCGCTGAAGTTTTGGGTATCGATCACCAGGGTGTCCCCGTCCCAATAGCCTCGGGAGCTGCCGTTCCAGAGCTTGATATTCTCATTCAATTTCGGCATTTCTGTGAGGGGGATATTTCTCACATCGTGGAACATCTCCTGGATGATGGTGACATGGTCCCGACTCTGCACGATCTGCCAGTAACTGTTATAGCCCGGGCGGAGATTGGGCACACCCCGGTGCACGCAGCGTTCGGACAGGGAACGATCCAGCCACGAATCTGCGGGGTGCTCCTGTCGATAAGCGCTCCGCTGCCTGGCGTGGGTTATGGCCTCAGCCGTCCTCTCGGGATAGTGCCCGTTGACTGGATCGATTATCTGGGAGGTGCGGTTCTGTAGGGTGCGTTCCACCATCCACTGCTGGTCATAGTTACCCGTCTGGGTATCTCTGGACGACACATTGCCTGAAAAGGCGGCATCCAGCACGCTTTCTCCAAACAGCGCATCGCCGCCGCTGGCATTTAATTCGGCGATCCTTCCGGCCAGGAACCGCATCTCATCCTCGGTGAGAAACTCTCTATCGCCAAACACCTCGGGTCGCTCTACCGGAGTGATGGCGTTATTAGCCCACACGCCTTGCAGGTTTGGCTGACCATCGACGGTACGGGGAGTTTCCCAGTCAGCGTCCGCTGCGGTCACGAGTGAGCTGTGAGTGCTGATCGCAGCAGATGCAAGCACGAGCAGGATCACCCAATTCGATCTTGTGAGATGTAATTTCATGGTTAACCCCCAATTATTCCCGCACGTTCACCGTCACGAACTCATAGGTGGACTTGCCACCATCGTATGCCCGCACCTGCAGTTCGTACTCTCCGGATTTTGAGAAGGTGATCGAAGTCGTGGCAGACCCGTTTTCCACCTTGGCAAACTGCGGGTCTGTGGTGATGTTTCCCCGACCCCGCCAGACAATATACGACACGGTCAACTTGTCGCTTGGTGGCCGGGCGTTAATCTTGTTGCCCCGTGCCGTCAATGACAGTTGAGGGACGTTCACCGGGATTTCCAATGCATCCTCAGGCGGCGTCAACATCGGCGGTCGTGCCTGGCTGGGCTGGCGCGCCGCGGCGTCTTTCTGCCGTTGCTCTTCTTCGGTCGGTTCAGCTTCAGGCTTGGGCAAGCCATCGTCGGTTACCATCGCAGTCAGGCTCAGCGTGGCGGACAGCTGCACAGAAACCGCGGTGCTTAGGGTAATTTCAGGTGGGTGATTCTCCAGGGTTTCCTCGTCCGGCGCCCTGCCACCGTATTCCTCAATCTCCCACTCTGACTGTAGCCAGCCGATGGCTTGAAGGGTCTTGCCCTGGGTGTTGAGGCTCCAGACAATTTCTCGATCACCGAAATCGGCCGGAACATTCACGGTGAAGATGTCCCTGTTCGAACGGGCGTGGAAGTAGGTGGGTTGTCGTTGTCTCTGATCCACACCCGCCATGTCGATGAAGTTGTCCGCCCCAATCGGCACGTTCAATTCTTCGATGTAGTTCCGGTTAAGGTAGCCGAAATGCATATCGAAGCTGTCATCGGCGTTGCGTGACCAGCCTTGAAATATCGGCTGCACGGTCTGACCGCTGTTGTATCTGAGCTGATAGGGCAGATGCTCGATCTGCGCCGCAGCGCGCAGGGCAAAAACGGCAAAAAACGCCGTCGCCAGGAAAGCAGCCAAACTTCGGAATAAGTGTTTGGTCGCCATAGATTTACTGCTCATCCTCACCCCCGGTGTCAATCGAGCCCTGCGACTGAAGTGCCGTCAGCTTCGCGCAGCGCCTTACGTCTGGCCAGCTCTTCGTTATACTCCTCATCGGTCAGATCAACCCAGCCCAGCCAGGAGAAACTCATCTCGTCGATGGTCCGACCACCGTCCCCGGTCCAGTTTCGAGCATCGTGGTTGCCTGGATTCGCTTCGGTGTTATCGAAGTAACTAATCATGTGTCCCACCGTCCCCTTCGGTACTAACGGGGCAGAGTCGTCGTTGTAATTATAGATCGTGTGCCAGTTGTAGTCCCAATGCGCACAGCTCACGATCTCGGTCTTTGCCGTTGCCCCCAATGACGGATAAATTAGCTCCAGGCACTGATAGGTTCCAAGGGCATGCATATGGGGCTGGAACGCTGTGATCTTCGCATTCAAATGGAAGTAAACGTAGCCATCGGTCCGCACCACTTCACCGGCGGGAATGTCAATCAGGCTCATGCGCTGGCCCAGCTGCTTCGACCAGCGGCGATACTTGGGAACATAACCCTTGGGATGAAACACGATGCCGAGTTCAATCTTCGCGTCAGTCTCTACGCCTACCGGGTGGAAGTGATAGGAAAGCCGTATCTTGCTATCCGCCTCCAGCAAGACACCAGAGTCATCCGGATAGATCTCGGCGTCCTTTCCGGATGCATACTCCACCAGGAACTGTGACTCTTCGTCATTGCCGTTGCCACTTCCCCCTTCCGCATAGGAAAGCCCGTGATGCACGACCCGTCGCGAGGCGTCGTCGGGAGTTCTGGTCTGGATGGCCTTGATATATCGATCCTCTGACAATTCCCCAATCAGGTCGTCACTATAGAGATCGCCATACAGGTCCGCACCCACGGCAGGCACCGTATAATTCCATGACACGATCACATCCGGTTCACCGATATTCCACTCGGCGGCATCGGCGAATTCGACCTGTGGCGGCATGTCGGCGGCATCGCCCTCGGGCGCACCGGCGTCTACCCAGGCCGATAGCGTCGCAATCTCCTCGGCGCTCAGTGACCTGTCGTTCTTGAATTCCTGTATGCCGATATTCCTGTCGATGTGCCAGGGCGGCATCGTGCGGTTAGAGGTTTTGTATTTGATCAGCGGCGCAAACGGAAGAACCTGCTCATAAGTCACCAGCGGCATCGGCGCCATTCCCTTGGGACGATGACAGTTCTGACAGGACGCTTGCAGAATCGGCACTACGTCCCGCGTGAAGGTAGGGTGTTCTTCGGCGGCCTGCGCCGATGTCAGTGTCGGCAGCGCCAATGTTGTGACAGCAAGGATGAGGGCCGCCAGGGTGCTCCGTGTCAGGAATCCAGGTCTGTTAGCCGATAGCATATTTATTCTCCTCATTAATGACGATCAATAGAGCGCTTCTTGAGGCGTAGGCAGTGAACACAATCCAATTACCCCGTGCGACACTTACTACCTCATAGCGCCGATCCAATGTCCACAATCTTTAAGTCAAAATGCTCTTTTTATTCCCTTATTCCCATGATTTAGGCTCCCAGCCTCACTATTTTGGAATAGTTCTGATAGAAGCCCGAGCAACAAGCTGCCCTTCACGAGTTAGACAAGATTAACCCCTCGTCACGATATTCACAATCCCACCGTTATGATGAATTCCTGCTACTCTTAGGCCTCTTAATTATTGAATGAGGAAACAAGAGTGTTTAGTCATATAATGGTGGGCGCAAACGACGTCCAAAAATCGAAAGTTTTCTACGATGCTACTTTGGGCGCCCTGGGTTACGAACCTGCCGTAATGGATGATAAGGGTCGTTGCTTTTACCTGAGTAAGAGCGGCGTATTTGCGATCACCAAACCGATTGATGGTGAGGCGGCCTGCCATGGAAACGGCAGCACGATCGGTTTCTCAGCGGACAATGCGGCCGCAGCCGATGCCTGGCACGCTGCCGGGCTGGCGAGTGGTGGCACCGCTTGTGAAGACCCTCCGGGTGTGCGTGAAGGCACTACCGGCAAAATCTACCTGGCCTATTTGCGTGATCCCGATGGCAACAAGCTCTGCGCTCTGCATCGGTTGAGTTCGGATTAAAATAAAAACGGGGCCGAGTCTCCAATTGCACATCGATATTCATCTGGATTGTGCAATTGGAGACTCGGCCCCGTGCTATTGCTTGGCCCCGTCCTACTGCTGTCCCGGCAGACCCAAAGCTTCCAATCTGCGCCAACCTCCTAATATCCCAGCCATGGCATAGTTACCCTCATGGCAGGCATATTCATACATAGGAAGTTCTGCCCGGCGCATCGGGAACATCACCGTCCAGGGGGCTTCCCAGGTGGTAGAGTCGGTAATGGTGAATTCGTAACCTAGAGTGTCGGCGTCGATCATCCAGAATTTCTCCAGCAGATGCATATTTTCGCTGGAATTGCCAAATGATGTGGCCCTGGCGAAGTGATTGGTTTCAACAACGAGCGTATCCCCTTCCCAGTGACCGATAGAATCGCCTTCCCATTTCCGGGGCACTTCGCGATGCGCGCTTGTATTCAATTTTACCGGACGGACGTTATGTACCATCTCGTTATGTATGAGCATGTAGTTCTCGGTTTGCACGAGTTGCACATTGTTATTGTAGGCACTGGGCGTCATGGGTGGCCCGGAATTAAAACCCATGATGCAGCGCTCGGACAGAGGCCTCACTTCCACACCTTCAGCCAATCTGGCGGTTTCCCTTCGCGCCTCGTTCCTGGCCTGGGCAGCCTCGGTCAATTCCGGGATGCGGCCGTTCGGCGGATCGGTGATCAGCGAAGTGCGGCCGTCGTCCAGCAGTTCGGTGCCGCGGTCGTACCAGAATTGGTTGTAGTCCCCAGTGGTCGTGGTATCGGTGAAATTGTCCCGATCCCGGCGCACGTTCTCTGCGGCTTCGAAAGTTGCCAACTCTTCTTCGTTCAACACCTCTATACCGGCGAGACTTTCGGGTCGTTGCATGGGAGTGATGGTGCGGAAGTCCCAGGTGCCCTGGAGGTCTGGCCGTCCATCGGCAAGACGTGGGATATCATCGATTGCGGACTGTGCCTGGACCACCAAAGGTGTAGCCAGGATACCCAGGAAAACCAATAACCATGCTGCTTTCATGCGAGTATTTGTAATAGTCATTCAAACCTCCTTTGTGCCGAGCCTCTAATTGAGTTTTAGCCGGAGCCCCGTAGTCCAAAACTACGCCTGCTGGGGGAATTAATCAATGCTTCAAAGATTAAGACCAGGCGACACTGAGAGGATAGGAAATAGGAAGAAATAGGGACGGAAAGAATAAAATTAGCCGTCTCCGACGGTTCCCTAGCCTTAAGTTGCTAAGTTGCAGGCGTCCCCAAGTTTCTATTTGAGTGGCTTGTTATGATTTTCTATTTCCATGCTAGATCTAATTTCTTTTCATTAACAGCACAATCACGCAGGTATAAATTAATAAGTGTTTGATAGGGTATCCCAGACTGTTCCGAT
>CAJXIY010000002.1 GCA_913054495.1 uncultured Gammaproteobacteria bacterium
CCGTCGCCAGCAGGGAGCTGGCGCCGAGGCTACAGGGATGTATTCACGCCGTGTCACAATTTGGACTACCCAGCCCCTGCTCAGTCACTGATCTAATAGCCATAAGTATGGATTTCTAAACGTGTCAGGGAAAACAATTTACTGGTATGACTTCGAGACTTTTGGAATAAATCCGCGGCGTGATCGCGCGTCGCAGTTTGCGGGGATTCGTACCGATGAGGACTTGAATATAATCGGTGAGCCGCTGGTTTTGTATTGCAAACCTGCCGACGATTTTTTGCCGGATCCGGTGGCCTGCCTGATAACGGGGATCAGTCCGCAGAAGGCGTTGGCGGAGGGGGTTGGCGAGGCGGAATTCATCCGGCAAATACATGGGGAATTTATGCAGCCCGGCACCTGCGTCGCCGGCTACAACAATATTCGATTTGACGACGAGCTTACCCGGCAGCTGTTGTATCGCAATTTTCATGACGCTTACGAGCGGGAGTGGAAACATGGCAATTCCCGTTGGGACATCATAGACATGGTGCGGCTCTGTGCCGCTACCCGTCCTGAGGGTATTAACTGGCCCTCGAAGGACGACGGCAGCAAGAGTTTCAGGCTGGATCAGCTCACGGTGGCAAACGGTATTGAACATGGGGATGCACACGATGCCCTCGCCGACGTGATCGCCACCATAGAATTGGCGAAATTGATCAGGCAGAAGCAGGCGAAGCTGTTTGACTACATCTATGGGTTGCGGGACAAGAAGAAGGTGCTGGCGCAGATCGACATGGTGACGCGCAAACCCTTGTTGCATGTGTCGGGGATGTATCCCGCCCGGCGCGGATGCTTGGCGCTGGTGATGCCGCTCTGTATGCACCCGACCAACAAGAACGAGGTGATTGTCTATGACTTGCGCGCAGATCCGGCTGCGATGTTGGTGCTGACGGTGGAGCAAATCAGGGTGCGGGTGTTTACAACCGTGGAGCAATTGCCGGAATCGGCAACGCGTATTCCCTTAAAGCTTATTCATGTCAACAAGTGCCCGATTGTTACCTCTGCGGCGGTGCTGGACCCGACCCGGGCCGCAGAATATGGGATCGATCTGCAGCAGTGCAAGCGCCATTGGGAGATGTTGCAGGCGAGTCAGGACCTGGCTGCCCGGGTAGCGGCCGTGTTCAACGAGGAGTTGCAGCAGGGGGAAGTCGACCCCGATTTCATGATTTATAGCGGCGGGTTCTTCGGTGACAACGACAAGGCCTTAATGCAAACGATTCGGGCATCGTCGCCCACGGACCTGGGTCGACTCGATCTACCTTTTCAGGACCGCCGACTTCGGGAGATGCTGTTTCGCTATCGCGGACGCAATTATAAGAGCAGCCTCAACAGCGATGAGTTGGCGCAGTGGGAAGCGTTCCGGCGGCAGCGCTTGACCGATAAAGCCGAGCTGCAGCGCTATGAATCAGGCATGGAGGAGGCGCAACGCCGTGCTACTGCAAATGATTTGGCCGTGCTCTCGGATCTCAGCGACTATGTGGAATCGATTACGGTTGTGGCCAGGGAGTAGGTTCGCGCCATGGTGTCAAGCAACAGCTAGGCTCGCTAATGCGCTGAACCGGTGCCTTGTCTGACGGTGTCGGTATGCCTTTTTCTTTTCCTTTTCGGGGGCGTGCTGTTACATTGCGCCCATGCCAAATTCATCGAAGCATCCTCCTCTCATCCTTGCCCTGCGGTTCGTAGTCCCCTATAAGAAGCAAATCTGTTGGGCCGGAATCGCGCTGGTATTCACCGCCGGGCTCAGTCTGGGCCTGGTGCAATACATTCGAATCATCGTCGATCAGGGCTTCGTTGCCAGCTCCACGGCCTCTCTTAATCAGGCCATACTCGGTTTTCTGGTGGTGGCGTTTCTACAGGCCATCGGTACTTTCGCCAGGTTTTACTGGGTGTCATGGTTGGGAGAGCGCGTTACCGCCGACATTCGCAAGGCGGTTTATTCCCATATCATCTCTCTGCATCCCGGCTACTTCGAGTCTAATCTCAGTGGTGAAATCCAGTCCCGTATCACTACGGATACGACGCTGATCCAGTCGGTGATCGGCTCCTCGGCATCGGTGGCATTGCGGAATCTGCTGATATTGATCGGCGGTACGGTATTTCTGTTTATTACCAACCCCCGTCTGACCACTGTGGTGATGATATGTATTCCTCTCGTGATCGGTCCCATCATGTATTTCGGCCGCCGGGTTCGGCGCCTGTCCCGTAGCAGCCAGGACGAGATAGCGAACGTCGGCGCCTATGTGGGCGAGAGTATTCAGCAGATCAAAACCCTACAGGCCTATAACCATCAGGACTACGATCGGCAGAAGTTTGGAGACCATGTGGAGGCCGCGCTCAGGGTTGCCCTCGCTCGCATCAAGACCCGCTCGTTTCTAATTACCATCGTCATGACCCTGGTGTTCTCTGCCGTCGCCTTGATGATCTGGGTCGGCGGTCAGGACGTGATTAATGGCAGCATGTCAGCCGGCGAACTGACGGCCTTCGTGGTCTATGCCGTGCTGGTTGCGGCCGCCGTCGCTGCGATTAGCCAGGTAATCAGCGAGTTGCAACGGGCAGCCGGTGCACTGGAGCGACTGATGGAGTTGTTGCATGCACACAGCGACATCGTCGCCCCGGCGAATCCCAAGACCTTTGCGGGCAGGGCGAAAGGCGCACTGCGACTCGAGAAGCTCAGTTTTTCCTATCTGTCCCGCCCGGGGATACGGGTATTGGATGGCGTTACCCTGAACATCGAGCCGGGTGAGAATGTCGCCCTGGTGGGGCCCTCGGGGGCTGGAAAATCCACCTTATTCGACCTGATTCTACGTTTCTACGATCCCCAGAGCGGTAGTGTTGCCCTCGATGGCATCGATGTCAGAGAGCTGGACCCCTCGGAACTGCGGCGGCATATCGGCGTCGTGGCGCAGCAGCCAGCGATGTTCACCGGTAATGTCTGGGACAATATTCGCTACGGTAAACCCGAAGCCAGCGATGAGGCCGTTTATCGAGCTGCCGAGCTTGCCTACGCCAGTCATTTTATAGACGAACTACCGGAGAAGTATGACAGTTTCCTGGGTGAGTCCGGTGTTCGTCTGTCCGGCGGTCAGAAGCAACGACTCGCTATCGCCCGGGCCATTCTCAAGGACCCGGAGATATTGCTGCTGGATGAAGCCACCAGCGCGCTCGATGCCGAGAGCGAGCGGCAGGTGCAGTTGGCCTTGCAGCAGTTGATGCAGAATCGAACGTCGTTGATCATCGCCCACCGCCTGGCGACGGTGATGAATGTGGACAGGATCGCGGTACTCGATCGCGGCAAGCTGATCGCTCAGGGTTCGCACCGAGAGTTAATGCGCAGCTGTCCCCTGTATGCCAATCTGGCTAACCTGCAGTTCAGCGAGCCGGCCAGGGACGAGCCGGTCCAGGGGCCAGAGCCGAAGCCACGGATGGCAGCAAATGACTGATTGTTTGCGCATTCGAACCCCGTCGAACAAACTTCATTAAATAGATTATGTAAGTTACATAATTTATTTATAAATAATAAAAAATGGATAAATATTCAGAAATCAGGCCCTACGGTGACGATGAAATTCGTCCGGTGCTGGATCGGCTCATTGGCAACCCTGAATTTCTCTCTGCCATAGCCAGCTTCTATTCGCCGAGGCTGGCGCGGACATTTCCCGCCCTCATGCGCAGGGCGGCCCGGCACAAGCTCAAGGGACAGTTGCACGGCGTGCATGATGTTGAAACCATGCAGCACGTCATCGCTTCTTACATGGACAAGATGATCGAGGACACCACCACCAAACTGACTCATTCCGGGTTGGAGAATCTGGAAGACGGCAAGAGCTATCTGTTTATCAGTAATCACCGGGATATCACCATGGATCCCGCGTTTGTGAATTACATGCTGTATCACGCAGGTCATACGACCTTACAGATCGCGATCGGTGACAATTTGTTAAAGAAGCCCTTCGTCAGCGACCTGATGCGGCTGAACAAGAGCTTTATCGTTAAGCGCTCCCATAAGGGCAGGGAGTTGCTGCAGTCGTTGATCCTACTATCCGAGTATATCCATCACTGCATAGACACGGGCCAGAACGTCTGGATTGCGCAGCGGGAAGGGCGGGCCAAGGATGGTATCGACAAGACCGATCCCACATTGCTGAAGATGCTGGCCATAGCAGAGCGCAAGCAGGGCCTGAGTGTGTCTCTTGGAAAACTTCATATTATCCCCGTCTCCATTTCCTATGAATACGATGCCTGTGATGTACTCAAGGCAGAAGAACTCCACGCAATTGAAACGCAAGGCAGTTTCACGAAAACCGATCGCACCGATATTCACAGCATTGTCACCGGCATGATCGGAGTCAAAGGGCAGGTGCACATAGCCTTCGGTACGGAGTTAGTAGTTAACAGTGACGACCCGGAGGTAATCGCCACGGACATCGACACGCAGATATTGCAAAACTACAGGCTCAGGGATATCAATTTTCTGGCGTTGGAGAAACTACAGCAGGATGGTTTGCCGCTGCAGACGAAACTCGTCACTGCGATCGAGGCGGCAGAGATTAACGAACGTTCCAGGGCAGCCTTCGAGCAGCGCTTGCAGCGGGTTGATTCCAAACTGCACAAGTACTACCTATACAGTTACGCGAATCCGGTGATGAGTTTTTATTCGGCGTAATTAAAAAAGCTCCCGAGTCTTCACGCAGCTTACATCAACTTCCTGATGGCGCCGTCGAGACGTTGTGACAGTTGTTTCTGGACTGTTGCACTCAGGGGTCCGATACACAGGCCTAGTAATTCGGCATCCATCGCCACCTTGAGGTTTTCCTTGTGATCCGGCCGGGATTGGCCGAAGCCGTTCTTGAGTTGAGCGAGTTGAATCTGCATGCGTAAGGCCTGATCTTCAGGGGGCGTATCTATGTTGGCACGAATTTCCAGGTCTATGCAGAGGCTGCGTATCTGGACTTCACACTCCTGTGCCAGGTTACGCAACTCTTCGACCGAGACCGTGGCAATAATTTTTCCCAGTCGGTCGTGCAATGCCTCTTCATACTGCAGACTATCTGCAGGTTCAATATCTTCCCAGGCCTTGCGATCTATCTGGTTTTTAAGTTTGTTAAACTGCTCATCGTCTTTGCTGTTGAGTAATTTGTCTTCCAGCTGTTCGAGGAACTTCGATTTCGCCAGCACCGCATTTTTTAACAGCACAGCCTTCTTGTTTGGTAGGGTGTTGAAGCGGGACTCAATTTTTCTTTTTGAACCATTGAATTGATCCAGCAAGCGCTTGCGCTGGTTTTTTATGCGCGGATCCATGGCGGTAGAAAACCGTTGAATCAGATCCTGAAAATCGCTGCGGGATTTTCGGAAACTATCGTCATCGAGCGTAAAAATCGACGCCATCGATTGCAGAATGTTTTCCAGGCTACTCTCTGCCTGTTGCACATGCTTACGAGTTTCGGCAGTCTGCTGGTTGCGCTTTGCGAAAATTTTGTCACAGGCGGCTCGAAAGTCTTCCCAGAATTTCTTGTCTTCCTTGTAGGAAGTGGGGCCGAGTTTCTTCCATTGTTGTTGCAGTCGTTTAGCCTCAGACATTGCGCTGTTGTTGTCTTCCGAGGCCGCCAGGGATCTAGCCTGGGTGATGTAGTCCCGTTTCTGCTTGCTGTTGGTACGCAATGCGTTCTTGCGAAGTTTGCGAAACTGATTAACCAGCCCATAGTATCGTTTCTGTAGAGATTTGATCCTGGAATGTTCGATCGGTGCAAACTGTTTCCATTCGTTCTCGGCGTCACGCAACAGGGTGTTGAGATTGGAAATGTTGAGATTTTCTTCGGCCAGGGTTTTTAATTCCTGTTCCAGCCTGTCGCAGATTCCCCGTCGCTGCTTCAGGTTCGATGCCATTAATTGCTTGCGTTGTTTGAAGTATTCCTTGCAGGGTTCGTAGGCTTTATCCGAAAGTTTCTTGAACTCCCGCCACAGCTCTTGGTTCTGGCTCGATCGGCCCAGGGCCTTCCATTGTCTATGCATGTTGCCGATGTGTTTGGATTTGTCAGCGGCATGCATCTTCGATTCGATCAGGTGTTGCATCTGAGCGACGAGACCTTTTTTCTTCTCGGTGGACGCAAATATTTTCCAGTCCCGCAGCTCATTCAACTTGTCCCTGTGGTTATTCGCCTGTTTTTGCAGAGCCGCCTTGAGCTTACCGCTGGTGTTGCTGATGTTGCCCTGAATCTTGTCCCAGGCAGGAAGTGCATCGTGAGATTGTCCGTCCTCTAATGCTTTTTCCAGAAGCAACAGCAGCGATTCCGTAGCTTCCTTCAGATGTTGTTGATGGCTTCTGTTTTTCTCTTGCATTTCCAGCAGAGTGTTGTGCAGCTTGCTGGTTTTTTCCTGCAGCTCTTCGCTGGCTTGAGCAACTGCCTTGCGTAGGCTATTGACGCTCGTGCGTAGAGCATTCAGTCGCCCGGTATTTTTGTAACTGGTCTTACCCAGTTCCGCCTCGAGTCTCGGTAATTGGACTTGCGGGTCTATTGCTGCCGGAGCGGGGGCTTTAGCCTCTTTGGATTTAGGCTCCACCTTTTCAGAGGCCGTGCTGCTAACATCGGGGGTTTTAATGTCAACGGTTTCAGTCTTACCGGGTTCAGGTTTAGCGTTGCTCTTTGAAGCTTGCTGGGCTGGTGCAGCTTTGGATTTCTTAATTGCCGGTGCCGGTTGCGCTTGCCTGGACTGCAGATTTTTTCCATTTGGGCTGGCCTTACCGGGCTTGCCGGGGTCGGCTTGCTCCGAGATTCGTCGATCCACAACCTTGAAGACTGTTTTATCCTTGTTCTGAACTTTTTTCCGTAATTCCAGCAACAGCGCCTTGTCGGAAATTTTGAGTGCCGCATTTTTGCGCACATGAACGCTGGCAGCAAACAGACTCAGGTCCATTAGCTCCTCGGGTTCGTCGATCAGGTTCAAGGCTTCGCTGCCGGCGGTCTTGGATTTCGCCAACAGGGCAACCTGTTTTAGGCCAGCCTTGGACAAACCGCGAATGGTTTGCAGACGCTGCGCTTCGCTTATAGCGGCATCATGGCTGCCCGCCAACACGCGAAAATATTGCTGAGCCGCGCTTTGTTGTAGCGGACCCTGTTGGTCTCGCAACTCGACCAGCAAATCCAGGTCGTGAATATGCTTCAGGGCTGCGATTCTAACCGAGATGTGTTCGTCATGCAGCGCAATCTGGATGAGCGTCTGCTGTACCTTGCGCTCGCCATGGCTGAGCTGGGCAATTGCGCGCAGGCGTTCATCGGAATTTTTATTTTTCCAGGCGTCGTCGAAGAACTCGACTGATTGTTGATCGGGGATTGTTGTCATTACTTCTAGGGAGCCATTGCTACTCTAATAGACCCAAGTTTAACAGAACTTCTTTCCAGCGAAAGTGGAAACAATGGCGTAGCTGAATTGGGTGATTTTCAGGGCATCCGCGCGACAGGTGCTATACTTGGAGTAGTTTCCTCCACTGAAACCACCAATCGGATCCACTCCAAGGATGAGCACATGCTGGCGGATGATGTTAAGAACAGCATTCAGCTTGCCTATCGCCAACTTCTGGAATCTCGCGAATTGACTCCCCGTTACGGCCAGCGCCTCATGATCGCTGAGATTGCCAAGTGCTTGTCGGTACTGGCCGCAGACGGAGACGGTGATCCCCCTGTCTGCGTGGTTGAGGCGGGAACCGGTACCGGTAAGACCCTGGCCTATTTGCTGGCGGTGTTGCCATTGGCGAAAGCCCTGGATTACAAGGTGGTGATTGCTACAGCGACCATCGCCCTGCAGGAGCAAGTGATACAAAAAGATATCCCCGAGGTTCTCGCCGGCTCCGATCTGACTTTCAGCTTTGCCTTGGCGAAGGGCAGGGGGCGTTATCTGTGCCTGTCCAAACTGGATGCGCTGCTGCGGGGAAACGACAGTATGCAGGCGATGATGGACCTCTATGGTGAGGATCTGGCCGAGGCCGACGGTGGCGACCCGGCCCTGTATGAGCGCATGCTCGATGAACTGAGTGCGGGTAAATGGCAGGGCGACAGGGACGAATGGCAGCAGCCAATCTCAGATGCGGATTGGAAGCCCCTGACTGTGGACAATGGGCAATGCATGGGACCCAAGTGCAGTAATTTTCGGAACTGTTGTTTCTACCAGGCACGGGATTCCATGGACAAGGCTGATTGCATCGTCAGCAATCATGATTTGGTGTTAGCAGATCTGGCTCTGGGTGGCGGAGTGATCTTGCCGGATCCAGCGAAGTGCATTTACATATTTGACGAAGCCCATCACCTGCCTTTTAAGAGTAATAATCACTTTTCGTCATTTACCCGCATCAAATCCACCGAAATCTGGCTCGAACGATGTGAGTCCATGTTGCCGCGGCTGCATAAAGATAAATTCATCCAATCGAAACAGCAGGCTAGCCTGCAGAAACTCATCGGCGTCACCCGGGAAGAACTCAATAATGCCTGGACTGTGCTGGAACAAATCCTGGCATCCGAAGACAATATCGACAGATACGAGAACCGGGTCCAGCACGCTTTTAAACTGGGAGTAGCCCCAAAGGAAGTTCAGAGTCTGGCTTCGAACCTGGCCAAGCACTTCGCTCGCATCACCAGCAGTTTCCAACACATCAACGACGATCTGAAACAGCAGATGGAGCCGGATAACGCTGCCGCCACGAGGCAATTGGCTGAGCAGTGGTTTCCTCTGATTGGCAGCCATGCCAATCGCGCCGAATCTAACCACGAGCTTTGGTTGAGTTTTGCGGCCACAGATCCGCAGGGCAAGGCGCCCTGTGCACGCTGGCTCAGTTTGGACGAGCGTGACAATTTCCGCGAGATCAGCCTGTCCTCGAGTCCGGTATTGGCCGCAGAAAATCTGCAACAGCACCTATGGCAGCGCTGTGCCGCGGCGGTGCTTACCTCCGCCACCTTATCGTCCCTGGGCAATTTCGATATGCTGAAGATGCGAGCGGGTCTGCCCGAGCACACGCACTATTTGAGTATTCCAAGCCCCTTCGATTTTGCGACGGCTGCATCTCTGGTAGTACCGCGATTGAATTGCGATCCGTCGGACGGGGAAAAACACACGGAAATTATCATCAAGGCGATTCCGGAATTGCTTGGCAAGAAACCGGCAGCCCTGATGCTATTTTCCAGTCGCCGGCAGATGTTGGATGTCATGCAGGGATTGCCTAGAGAATGGCTGGATCTGGTGTTATGCCAGGATGACTATCAGAAGTCCCAGTTATTGAAATATCACAGGCAGCGCATAGACAAGGGTGAGGGCAGCCTGATATTTGGCCTGTCCAGCTTCGCCGAGGGTGTAGATCTGCCCGGCAAATATTGCACCCATGTGCTGATTGCAAAAATTCCCTTCGCGGTGCCTAACGATCCCATCGAAATGACGCTGTCGGAGTGGATCGAGCAACAGGGTATGAACGCATTCATGACTCTGGCGGTTCCGGACGCTGCATTTAGATTGGTGCAGGCCAGCGGTCGTTTGCTGCGCAGCGAGAAAGACAGGGGCCAAATCACACTCTTTGATGAACGTATCATCAATCGGCGCTACGGCAAGACAATACTGGAGTCCATGCCGCCCTACCGGCGAGAAATATTCCAGCTCGATTTGGCCTCCGGGTCCATGGACTGAATTTCGGCCCGATGCTGTGACCGCGAACGCGAACGCGTTGGACTCCATGTCTGAGTATTCCTACACAATTTCAGGGTAGCCACAAAGAATAGGTTGAGAAGTTTGCCGCGCTTAGCTGAAGAAACTTTCTCGGCGAAGATCCTCTACCCTATTTTCCTTGCGACCATTCGCGCTTCCATTTTTTCAGCGCTGCGGGAACTCGCTATTCGCTCAGACAGTCCTTGCTTAACCTGAAAAAATGAAAGCGCTAAAGCATGGTCTGATTTGCAAGTAAAGCAGGGTAGAGGATCATCGCCTCATTTCAGTGAAAACCGGGAGGTGTGTGGTTTTTAACTACATTGAAATCAATAAATTATCGTTCATCACTCAAATTCGCGGACAGACCACGCATATGTTTAGTCCAGTCCAGCTAGATGCAGAGGATCTTTTTTAGTCGAACTTTTTTGGGGTTGACGGGCAGTTTAGTGGGGATATCTCAAGCTCAGTGTTTGTTGGGCTTTTTTTGATGGTTGAAGAAATACGCCGCTCCAGCTCCCGCTATGATTCCCAGGACCGTTGTGATTAGCAGGCTGTTGAGAATCGCGCCTAGGCCAATGCCAAGAATCAGACCCGCAGTCATGCACAGGGCGTAGGTGCCTCGTTCGGCAGTTTTTTTCTTGTTCTTCTTAGACATTAGCGTTCTCCCGTATTCGAATTCCCGCCGTCATTGAATCCTCCTGACAGAGTATACCAGTGTACTGATGCGTGAAAACTGCAAGGGGTCGATGGGGACTGCGCCGATCGCATCGGCCACGTCCATGCCTTCGACGACTTTGCCTATTACCGTGTGTTTGCCGGTGAGCCAATCCGCATCGGTGAGAGCGATAAAAAATTCCGCTGCGTTCGTATTCGGACCTTTATTGGCCAAGGCCACGACACCCCTGGTGACGCCACGACCCGGATTGCTGTTGTTGTAACGATAGCCTTGATTTTCATAAGCACGCTTTACCGTCATCTGTTGTAACTGTACTAACACCGCCTCTTGCCTGGCCAGCAGGTCGGCCTTGCTCTCGATATTCATACGCCTATACAGCGGTTTCAAAATTTTCTCATCGAATTCGGCTTTGTTACTTATTTTCAGCATGCTATTAAATGAGCCGTCTGGATTCAGGACCGGTAATCGATCCAGACCAAGATAGGCCGCATTGATTTCATCTGGCAACTCGTCGACAGGAGCGCCCCGGGAGTGATAGACCCCGCTGCCGGTCTGAATGATAAAATCGCTAATCACGCGATGAAACCTCAGGCCGTTGAAGTAGGGAGACTTGAATTCGGCACCGCCGTCGGCATTGATAATTTCCACTTCTCCCTCTGCCAGCGCCATGAAGTTGGCGACGTTGCGAGGCGCCTCATTGGGAAATAATTCGATATATATATTTCCCTGGGAGGTGCTGATTAACAGCAGCGGATTGAGTGGGTCTTCCATGGCCAATTCGGCACTGGCGGTATCGGCGTGGCCAGGGTAATGCCAAAGTAGCAATAATATTGTGAGCGGTAGCTGGCGCAGGAACTGGCGCTGGCGGGGAACTGTTCTGACGCAGATCATGATGAGCCGCGTAACAGCTGGTGATCCGGGGGCAGGTTCCTGGAAATCCAGATGGCCAGCTTGTGGCGCATGTTCTGAACACTTTCGTCGGCGCTGGCCAGTGGTTGTATCACCTTATCTTTAACCAGCAACAGGTAGATCGCGCGGACCTTCATATCGGCATGGTCGGTGGCTTCAAACTTACCGGCGCCGCGGGCCTCGAAATAACGGGAACCGACTCTAAGTGCTTCTTTTAGGAATTCGCTCTCGTTTTTAATCTTTTTCATGGGATCTGCTGTTGTGTCACGGCATTGAAAAGGCGCCGGGTTGAGAAGATTGTATGGCTAAACTCATCGATCTTGCAATAAGGGCATTGTGATCGAAACAGATTGATGCTGGCCCGGCAGGTTAGTTAGGCAGGGGATTGAAATCGACCCAGATCCTCGGTGGTGTCGATATCGTTGAGCACGGCCTGGTCATCGATCGGGAAATAGATTACCGATTGCGGGTTGGCCTCGATCAGACTGCGCCCGCCGGAGTCGCCGTCCAGTGCTGCCAGTTGTGGAAACCAGCGCTTGCCGAAGCCCACCGGATTGCCTTCACGGGACTGGAACCTGGGGATGACGATGCTGTCATCCGTGATTTGTTCAGCCAGCGCCCGATAGGTGCTGACGGCTATGAAGGGCATGTCTGCGAGACAGATCAGGCAGCCTGACCAAGCCTTGGTAAAATCCATAGCGTAGGCCAGCGTCGCACCCATACCCCGCTCGGCGTGATCGAATACCCGCAATTCGATGTTGCAGACAGACAACATCGGCGCCAACTCCGGTCGCGTGACCAGCACCGAGTTTGCCAGTGCGGCATCGATCCTCTGCGTGGTTTGTGCGATGACGGTGTTGCCATTGTCCAGTTTCGCGAGCAGCTTGTTGCTGCCGAAGCGCGTGCTGAATCCTGCAGCAAGCACGATGGCGCCGACGGCGTCATTCATGAACAAAAAAAAGCTGCCGCAGGCTGCGACAGCTTGTCAACAATAGTCAACAACAAGGTTATCAGAGGCTCCCTAATGAAGCGTTTTCGTGCTCTTGCGGACGGGTGTAATCTCTGGCTGACTAAGTTCAACAATAAAGCTCTCCCGCTTCCGCGCTGTACTCTGGGAATTACCCACATCCATGGAGCTTGCTGCGTTTGTTTCTGCAGCCGCTTGCTGGGATTTTATTTGCGCCTTGATCTGTTCCCCTAAATGCAGGCGCAAGCGATTGACCACGCTGGTCATGACTTCGATGGTCTGGCTCAGTTGGTCGAGCGTCAGTAAGGTGCGTTCCGGGTCGTTTTCAGCTTGCTTGTCATCACTCATCAGCAGACTCCTCGGTTGCCATCATTCGACGTTATCTGATCTCGATCATCATTTTGAAGTAATCCCACTACTCTTATTCCCAGGGCACTTAGTCCCAAGACAATGCACCGCCAGTCTGATATTCGATAACCCGGGTCTCGAAAAAGTTTTTCTCTTTGCGCAAATCCATGATCTCAGACATCCAGGGAAACGGATTCTTGGCGTCGCCGAACTGTTCCGGCAGTCCAATCTGAACCAGACGACGGTTGGCGATGAATTGCAGGTACTCCTCCATCATCACCGCGTTCATGCCGAGTACGCCCCTGGGCATGGTGTCCCGGGCATATTCGATTTCAAGTTGCGTGGCTTGCAGAATCATCTGGGTCGCCTGTTCTTTCATGGTGTCGTTCCAGAGCTTTGGATTTTCGAGTTTGATCTGGTTGATCATATCGATACCAAAATTCAGATGCATGGACTCATCCCGCAAGATGTATTGGAACTGCTCCGATGTACCGGTCATCTTGTTACGGCGACCCATTGATAATATTTGGGTGAAACCGCAGTAGAAAAAGATGCCTTCGAGACAGCAGTAGAAGGCAATTAAATTCTTTAGCAAATCCCGGTCGGTTTCCATGGTGCCGGTGGTGAAGTTGGGATCGCTTAGCTCCTGCGTATACCGTAGTCCCCAGGATGCTTTCTTCGCGACTGACGGCACCTCGTGGTACATGTTGAAAATTTCACCCTCGTCCATGCCCAGGGACTCGATACAGTACTGGTAGGCGTGGGTGTGGATCGCTTCCTCGAACGCCTGGCGCAGGATGTACTGTCGACATTCCGGATTGGTGATCAGGCGGTAGACTGCCATCACCAGATTGTTGGCTACCAGGGAATCCGCGGTAGAGAAAAAACCCAGGTTACGTTTAACGATGAGTCGCTCATCGTCTGTGAGTCCTTTCGGATTTTTCCACAGGGCGATATCCGCATTCATGTTAATTTCCTGCGGCATCCAGTGATTGGCACAACCATCCAGATATTTTTGCCAGGCCCAGTCATATTTGAACGGCACCAACTGGTTCAGGTCGGCGCGACAGTTGATCATACGCTTCTCATCCACCGTCACCCGCATCGCCGCGCCTTCCAACTCTACCAGGCCGGATTCGACATTCAGTGTTGCAAGATTATCAATTGCCTGTTGCATCGCGGTGGGTTTTTTCTCATCCGATGCAGTCTTCACCGAACTGCCCGCTGTCGTCACCGGCTCAGGCTGAGTGGCCGCCGTGATCGCGGATAGGGTCTCCTGCACCTGCGTGTTAATGCCTGCGGTGATTTCTTCCTCGTCAAATTCATCCCATGACAACATGTTTATACCTCAATTTTTTAATGTCCTACGGTTACCCGTGCCTGTCTTGTTGTTTTATTGCCTGCTGCTTCCCTCGATCAGTGCCCACCCTTACTGGCAGGCTTCACAATCCTGATTATCGATCGAGCAAGCCGAAGGCACCTCTGCCGGTCCATTTGCAACCTTGTTCAGACTGGTATCGCTAATGGTCGATTTTTCGGTCGTAGTAGCGGCCAGGGCCCGTAAATAATAGGTCGTCTTCAACCCGCGTAACCAGGCCATTCGATACGTCACATCCAGCTTCTTGCCGCTGGCTCCTGCCACGTACAGATTCAGAGATTGAGCCTGATCGATCCATTTCTGGCGTCGACTGGCGGCATCGACCAGCCAGCGTGGCTCCACTTCGAAGGCGGTTGCATAGATCTGCTTGATTTCCTGCGGAATCCGGTCGATCTTCTGCACACTGCCTTCGTAGTATTTGAGGTCATTGGCCATCACGCTATCCCATAAATTCAGCTTCTTCAGATCCTCGATGAGATAAGGATTCACCACCGTGAATTCTCCGGACAGGTTGGATTTTACAAACAGATTTTGGTAAGTGGGCTCGATGGACTGGGATACCCCGGTGATGTTGGCGATAGTTGCAGTCGGTGCAATCGCCAGCACGTTGGAATTTCGCATACCGGATTGCTTGATACGGGCACGCAGGCCATCCCAATCCAGGCGCTGGTCCATGTTGACTTCGAGGTATTCGGCGCCGCGCTCTTGCAGCAACAACTTCAGTGAGTCGATTGGCAGAATACCGCGATCCCACAAGGAGCCGTCATAGGATTCATAACGACCACGTTCCTTGGCCAGTTCGACAGAGGCATCGATGGCGTAATAGCTGATCATTTCCATGGACAGATCGGCGAACTGAACGGCCTCATCGGAGGCGTAAGGTATACGCTGTGTATACAGGGCATCCTGAAAACCCATGATACCCATGCCGATTGGTCGGTGTAGCAGATTGGATTTCTTGGCCTGGGGCACGGAGTAGTAATTGATGTCGATTACGTTATCCAGCATGCGCACGGCAGTGGTGATGGTTTTCTTCAGTTTTTCCTGATCGAGGCCATCGGCGCTAATGTGCTTAAGCAGATTTACGGAGCCCAGGTTACAGACCGCGATCTCGTCCTCGCTGGTGTTCAGGGTGATCTCGGTACACAGGTTGGACGAGTGGATGGTGCCCACGTGTTGCTGGGGAGAACGTACATTGCAGCTGTCTTTAAAAGTAATCCAGGGGTGCCCGGTTTCGAACAGCATGGAGATCATCTTGCGCCACAGGTCGCCGGCTTTGACGGTCTTGTAGACTTCAATCTCTCCCGCCATGGCCTTGCGTTCATATTCCAGGTAGGCGACTTCAAATTCCTTGCCGTAGATTTCGTGCAGGTCAGGGGTGTTGTTAGGTGAAAACAGAGTCCAGTCCTGGTCATTAAAGACACGCTTCATGAAGAGGTCGGGAATCCAGTTCGCGGTATTCATATCGTGGGCGCGACGGCGTTCGTCGCCAGTATTCTTGCGCAGTTCCAGAAACTCTTCGATATCCAGGTGCCAGGTTTCCAGATAGGCACACACCGCACCCTTGCGCTTGCCCCCTTGATTCACGGCGACCGCAGTGTCGTTAACTACCTTGAGAAAAGGCACGATACCCTGGGATTTGCCATTGGTACCCTTTATATGAGCCCCCAGTGCGCGTACCGGCGTCCAGTCATTGCCAAGACCGCCCGCCCATTTTGACAGCATCGCATTGTCTCGAATCGCCGAGTAGATGCCGTGCAAGTCGTCCGGGACAGTGGTGAGGAAGCAAGATGACAGTTGTGGTCGCAGCGTGCCCGAGTTGAACAGCTGCGGTGTCGACACCATGTAATCGAAACTAGATATGAGGTTATAGAATTCGATGGCACGCTGTTCCCGGTTCTCCTCCTTGGATGCCAGGCCCATGGCCACGCGCATGTAAAACACCTGTGGCAGTTCGAAGCGAATACCCCCGCTGTGAATGAAGTAGCGGTCATATAGCGTCTGCAGTCCAAGATAAGTGAATTGTTGATCGCGGTCTGCCTGCAGCGCTTCGCCCAACAAGCTGAGATCATAGTCGAGCAGATGTGGGGACAGCAGTTCCAGCTCGACACCCTTTTCTATATAGGATTTCAGTGTCGCCGCATAGCGGTAATGCATCTCGGTTTGCGTTGCCGCATTGGTAATGCCGAGAAACCCCAGTGCTTCTGAACGCAGGGTATCCATCAACAAGCGGGCGGTGACGAAGGAATAATTGGGATCCTTTTCCACCATGGTGCGCGCGGTCATCACCAGGGATGTGCGCACATCCTCCATCTTGACGCCGGTATACAGGTTCTTCAGCGTTTCGCGGTAAATCGCTTTAGCGGACACGTCTTCGAGGCCTTCACAGGCTTCCTTGATGATGGTCTGCAGGCGCGCCGTATCCAGAGGTCCCTGGCTGCCATCTTCGAAGGTGACGGTAATATCCGTTTTCCTGGCCTGCTGCTTTTCTTGCTTCTGCTCTCGAATGCGGTTGTGTTCCGCCCGGTAGATTACATAACTTCTGGCGATCTTATGCTCACCGGTTCGCATCAGCGCCAGCTCTACCTGGTCCTGAATGTCTTCGATATGAATGGTGCCGCCCGAAGGCATGCGGCGACGGAATATCTGCGTTATTTGCCGGCCTAATTGCGCCACGGATTCGTGTATACGCGAGGAGGCGGCGGCGTTGCCTCCTTCTACTGCCAGGTAGGCTTTGGTAATAGCGACGGAAATCTTCGACTCATCATAGACGACGACCGCGCCATTGCGCTTGATCACCCGTAACTGTCCGGGTGCCGTAGAGACGACAGAGACGTCATCGTTACCGGTTCTGGCTGCCATGGGAGAGTCTTCCGTGGTTTGTACATCAGTGTGCATTTTGTGCTCCGAATTATTGATTACCGCATTCGTGTTCTTATTTCTTTCCCCAGTTTTTGGCTTTTTCTGCTGTGGTGCCGAACAGCTTGTCACAACTGCGAGCCGGCTCTGGGGCCCTGAAATGTCTCAGACGCATGGTTAAGCACGCAGAATGAGGCAGTTATGCAGTGAGAAAGTCCGGTCTGGCCAGGTCAGATGGTGAGTTATATATCGCTCAGAATTTGCACCGGGCAGCCAGACAGCGTAAAAGCCATATACTATATATTGTGTTTTTGCGGCTGGACTTTAATTGTTTTTTTCATGGCACCGAGAACACGCGGAACCCGTAAAAGCAATATCTAGAATTGAGCCTAAAAAACTCTATTCTTATCAAGCACTTTTCTTGTTATTGGGCCACAGTAGCTCCCCTGGCTACTGCAATAATCTATTGTGCCAAAGCGGGTGTCTGGCAGTAAAGAAGCCCAGGATTTAAGCCTGACTACCACAACATATAGACAGGCAATAAACCACTAACACAACATAATGCGCTTATGAGTCAAATGCAAGTGATTTCGCTGTGAGTATTTTGTGGGTAAATTGTGAATAGGCTGTTGTTGTTACAGGGAAAACGTGGTGTTGTAAGAACTCCCAAACCAAGCCCGCTTCTGAGCCTGAAACCCGGGGGCAGATTCCTGCCCAATTATTGGCCGTGGAGGGGCCCCGATAGGCAGAAATACCCACCACAACATGTTGTGGTGGGCCCGAAACCGGATTTGCCTACTAATTTCGTGAGATTTGTCGATATCGGGATGTGCAGATCAGTTGCCGTGAGCTATTCGGCCGCTTCAGGATGGCCCCGTTGGCTTACTGGGCGAACAGGTATTCCAGCAATGCCTTCTGTGAATGCATGCGATTCTCCGCTTCATCCCAGACCACGCTATCGTCGCCGTCGAGTAACTCGGCGCTCACCTCTTCGCCGCGATGGGCTGGCAGGCAGTGCATGAACAGCGCCTCGGGATTCGCCAGAGACATCAGTTCGGCATCGACTTGGAACGCTGCGAACGCCGATTCACGCGCGCTTTGCTCTGCCTCTTGCCCCATGGACGCCCACACATCGGTCACCACCAGATCGACATTCGTCACCGCCGCTGCAGGATCAACCGTGAGACTGACCCGAGACCGGTGTTTTTTCACCAGCTCGGCACTGGGCTCGAAGCCGGCCGGTGTGGCGATCGTGAGTTCAAAGTCGAAGGCCGCGGCTGCATTGATATAGGATTGGCACATATTATTGCCATCGCCAACCCAGGCGACCCTCTTGCCACCGATATCGCCTCGGTGCTCGATGAAGGTCTGCACGTCGGCCAGCAGTTGGCAGGGATGGAAATCATCACTGAGGGCATTGATGACTGGAATCCGGGAATTCTCGGCAAAGCATCGCAGTTTGCTGTGTTCGTAGGTGCGGATGGCCACACAATCTACCATCCGCGACAGCACCCGGGCGCTGTCTTCGATCGGTTCTCCGCGCCCCAGCTGAGAGTCGGCGGGGGACAAGAACAGGGAAGATCCCCCCATCTGTGTCATCGCGACTTCGAAGGCGACTCGAGTCCGGGTGGAGGATTTATCAAAAATCATGCCCAGGGTCTTGCGCGCCTGGGTCTGGGCCAACTCTGGCTGCCGCTTCAGCTCCACGGCCCGGCGCACTATCGCCAACAGCTCGGCTGATGGTAAATCATCTAGGGTCAGGAAATGCTGTACAACCATGATCTGTGGCTTCACCCTTCAATCTGTAAACAAAAAGGGTAGCTCGCGCTACCCATGAAAGATTACTATTTTATCCACTTATGCAAGTGGGAGCAATTGTCATCTCGCCGGTCCGATAGCGGGCCGGGGTCTGGCACCGGAAAGCAGACATGAATCCAGTTCAGTTAAAGCTCTTTTCCAGCCGGGTCGGAGCCATTTGCGACGAAATGGGCCTGGTACTGCGCCGCACGGCGTTTTCACCCAATATCAAGGACCGGCTGGATTTCTCCTGTGCCTTGTTCGGCAGCAACGGTGAGCTGGTCGCTCAGGCGGCACACATACCAGTCCATCTCGGTAGCATGGCTTTCGTTATGGGCGACCTGGTGCGCCAGTGGGACTGGCAGCCAGGAGATATGGTAGTGCTGAATGACCCCTTTCTTGGCGGTACCCACTTGCCCGATGTCACCCTGATCGCACCGGTGTTCGAAGCAGGGGCTGGTACGCACGGGGCGACGCCACTGATCGGTTTCGTAGCGAACCGCGCCCATCACGCCAACATCGGCTGTGACACCCCTGGTTCCATGCCGGTGTCATCGACCCTGGCAGAAGAGGGGGTCATTATTGCGCCTACCTTGCTGCTGCGCGGCGAGCGAGTGCAGGGCACCGATATCCCATTGGCGGATTTACAGGGCGAACAATTGAGTGGCGATTTCGCCGCCCAGGCCGGGGCTAACCGGGTCGGTGTGAGGCGCTTACAAGCCCTGGTTGCAAACATGGGATTTGCAGATTATCGAGCCGGGGTGCTGGAGCTGAATGCCTATGCAGACCGGATTACATTGGCTGTGATCGCGCAACTGCAGCCGGGCAAGTACCACTTCGAAGACTTCCTTGACGATGATGGCTGTGGGTCTGAAGGCATAAAATTGGCACTGTGCCTGACGCTTCAAGCCGACGGGGTGGAATTGGATCTGAGGGAATGCGCCCCGCAGGTGCCGGGTAATCTAAACTGCCCCGAGTCCGTAGCGGCCGCAGCCGCGTATTATTGCTTTCGATGCCTGATGCCGGAGGAGGCGCCTGCCTGTTCCGGCTTGTTTCGGCGCATAAAGCTCAAAACCCGTCCCGGTTCCATTATTAACGCGCGCCGGCCGGCTGCCGTCGCCGGTGGCAATGTTGAGACCTCGACCCGACTGGTAGACCTGGTATTCGGGGCGCTGGCCCAGGCCGCGCCAGAGCGAATACCCGCCGCCAGCCAGGGCACCATGAATAATATCGCCATGGGCTGTATCGATGCCGACAGCGGCGAACGCTGGGATTACTACGAGACTCTGGCCGGGGGCATGGGAGCCGGCCCCGGCAATGACGGCCTGTCCGCAGTACACAGCCACATGACCAACACCTTGAATACGCCAATCGAGAGCCTGGAGATGCATTACCCACTGCGGGTGAGAAGTTATGCCCTGCGGCGGCATAGCGGGGGCGCCGGCGAACATCAGGGCGGGGATGGCGTCAGCAGAGAGTACGAGTTTTTAAGCTCGACACGCCTGAGCCTGATAAGCGAACGTCGTCGCTATGCGCCCTGGGGGCTTGGAGGTGGCAAGCCCGGTGAGCAGGGACTGAATTTGCTGAATGGCGAGGTACTGCCGGGGAAATGTACAGTCGATGTCGAGGCCGGCGATCGCCTCACTATTCACACTCCTGGTGGCGGTGGCTGGGGCAGAAAATCGAGCAAAAGTTCGGCAGCGACTTCTAGCTCGAAATCTGCCGGGTCCCAGGCATCGAGGTAGTTCTCCCTGCACTTTCTCCGTGCACTTTAGCTGACAAACCCCAGAGCACCAGTGTAAACTTACACACTGGGTCGCTTGAGATAAGTCATAAAGCCCGCTTTTACCGAACAGAGAGGCCGTATTTCATGAGTACCGAAGAAACGATCAAAGAGCAAATAGATTCCAATAGCATACTGCTTTATATGAAGGGGAACCCGGAGCAACCTCAATGCGGCTTTTCAGCCCAGGTTACCCAGATGCTTATGCAGTGCGGCAAACGCTTCGCCTATGTGGATATTCTCAGTAATCCGGAGATCAGGGTAACGCTGCCCAAGGTTTCCAATTGGCCTACTTTTCCCCAGTTGTATATCGATGGCGAGTTGGTCGGTGGTTGCGATATCGTCACCGAGATGTTTGAGAAAGGTGAACTGCAACCCCTGGTTGAAGGTGCGGGTGCGGGTGGTGAGCAGAGCGAAGAATAAACGCGGCGGGCAATTCAATAATATCTGGCGCTGAAAATTTTAAGGCGTCAGTTCTCACAGATTAATTAGTCTCAAGAAATCCAGAGTCGAAAACTCGGCTCTGGATTTTTAGGTGTTTGAAGCGGGCATTTACCGTTGGCCTGCTAGCTCAGAGGCCAGCCGCCGAGATCCCGCCATTTGTTGACGATCTTGCAGAATAGTTCGGCTGTCTTTTCGGCGTCATACCGGGCCGAGTGGGCTTGGCTGTCATCGAATTCCATTCCTGCGGCATCACAGGCTCGTGCCAACACCGTCTGTCCGAATGCCAGTCCGGCCAGGCTTGCGGTATCGAAGCTTGAGAATGGATGAAATGGATTGCGTTTGAGCTTGTGTCTCTCACTTGCGGCGTTAACGAAGCCGTGGTCGAAGTGTGCGTTGTGACCCACCAGGATTGCCCGCCGGCACTGATTTGCTTTCGTGGCATCGCGCACGATTTTGAACAGGGTCTGGAACACCTCCTTTTCGGTACGGGCGATTCGCAGTGGATGATAGGGGTCTATGCCGGTGAACTTCAACGCTGCCGCTTCGATGTTGGCGCCGTCGAAGGGGATAATGCGATGAAAGTAAGTCTGTTCTATGCCGAGAATACCCTTCTCATCCATGCTCAAAATTACGGCTGCAATTTCGAGGATGGCATCGGTCTGGCAATTGAATCCTCCGGTTTCAACATCGATAACAACCGGCATGTAGGTGCGGAAGCGATCTGTAAGCAGGTTTAAACCGGATTCGGCATCGTCATGCATCATGATTCATCCGCTACTAACCAGCGCAGTTTTTCGCCGGCACAGATAGGTACTACCACTTCGCTTCCAAAGGTATATTTCTCAGCCATTGTCCAGTCTGTCCTGTGCAGGGTAATGCGGCCTCGATTGCGTGGCAGCCCATAAAAATCCGCGCCGAAGAAACTGGCGAATCCTTCCAGTTTGTCCAGCGCGTGATTCTGTTCGAATACCTGGGTATACAACTCCAGGGCCGCCGGAGCGGAGTATATACCGGCACAGGCACAGGCATTTTCTTTCGACTGTCTACTGTGGGGCGCCGAATCGGTGCCGAGGAAAAATTTCGGATTGCCGCTGATGGCGGCCTCTATTAACGCCCGCTGATGGCTGTCGCGCTTCAAGATTGGCAGGCAGTAAAAATGAGGTCTGACCCCTCCTGCCAGTAAATGATTGCGGTTATAGAGCAGATGATGAACAGTAATGGTGGCCGCGACTGATTCTGACTGTTGCTTGACGAACTCTACGGCCTCACTGGTGGTGATATGTTCGAGCACCAGTTTCAGCCTTGGATAGCGGACCAATAATGGTTGCAATATGGTGTCGATGAACACCCGCTCGCGATCGAATATATCGACCGTGGCGGCTGTCGACTCACCGTGCACCAACAGCGGCATCCCGATTTCTTCCATGCGCTCCAGCACCGGATACACATTGTCGATGGTGGTAACACCGTTCGCAGAGTTTGTGGTGGCGCCTGCGGGATAGTACTTCACGGCTACCATGGATGACTCCAAATTGGCCGCATTGATCTCATCGAGGGGCAGGGTGTCGGTGAGGTACAAGGTCATCAATGGCTGGAAGTTGCTCCCCGCCGGTACCGCCTGCAGAATTCGATCCCGATAAGCTAGGGCCTGTTCCACCGTGGTCACCGGCGTTCGCAGATTGGGCATGACGATCCCACGTCCGAATGTCCTGGCGCTGTGAGGAACAGTCGTCAGCAATAATTCTTCATCTCGCAGGTGAAGATGCCAGTCATCTGGTCGCGTCAGACTTATTTTTTCTGAATCCATCGGCGCTACGTGGTTATGGAAAGAAGGCCTATTGTAACGGAATAAGGAATTGAGCTGAATTAAGGAATTAGCTTATTCCCCACCTGCGATGATGCTAGACTACGCCTCTTTTTTTTCAGCAGTGCGCCGCCTGGGCGCGGCCGGACCTCCATACAGGCTGAGGTCGTCACGGTTGACGAGTCATCATCGAATCCATGGGAGTGAAAAGATGGCAGAGATACGCAAGGTAGTCTTGGCCTATTCTGGAGGTCTGGATACGTCCGTTATCGCGAAATGGTTGCAACAAACCTACGACTGTGAGGTGGTGACTTTCACGGCAGACATCGGCCAAGGGGAAGAAGTCGAACCGGCGCGGGCGAAAGCAGAAGCGATGGGTATCAAGGAAATCCACATCGAAGATCTGCGTGAAGAATTTGTTCGCGATTTCGTCAATCCCATGTTCCGGGCTAATGCCTTGTATGAGGGAGAGTATCTGCTGGGCACCGCGATTGCCCGGCCCCTGATTGCCAAACGCCTGGTAGAGATCGCGAAGGAAACCGGTGCCGATGCGATCTCTCATGGTGCCACCGGCAAAGGCAATGACCAGGTCAGATTCGAGTTGGGTGCCTATGCCTTAAGCCCTTCGGTTAAGGTGATCGCGCCGTGGCGGGAGTGGGACCTGACCTCACGAGATCGCCTGCTGGCATACTGTGACGAACATGGGATTTCCGTGGAAAAGAAAATAGGTAACAAATCCCCCTATTCCATGGATGCTAATTTGCTCCATATTTCTTACGAAGGCGATATCCTCGAAGACCCGGCGCGGGAACCGGAGGCGTCGATGTGGTTGTGGACAGTCGCACCGGAAGCTGCACCCGATACCCCGACCTACATTGAATTGACCTACGCCAGGGGTGACATTACCGCCATCGACGGTGAGGCGATGCCGCCAGCAACCTTGCTGGCCGCTCTCAACAGGATCGGTGGTGCCAATGGTATCGGCCGGGCCGATATCGTGGAGAATCGCTATGTCGGCATGAAAGCCCGCGGCTGTTATGAGACACCGGGTGGGACCATCATGTTGAAGGCCCATCGCGCCGTCGAGTCCCTGACCCTCGATCGAGAGTTGGCACATCTGAAAGACGAATTGATGCCGCGTTATGCCTCGCTGGTCTACAACGGGTATTGGTGGTCGCCGGAGCGGGTCGCGTTGCAGGCGCTTATCGATGCTTCCCAGGAGCATGTCAATGGCAAGGTGCGCCTAAAACTGTACAAGGGCAATGTTACCGTCATCGGCAGAGAATCTGACGACTCATTGTACGATGAGAAAACCGTGACCTTCGAGGATGACGCTGGCTCCTATGATCAAGCCGACGCCGGTGGATTTATCAAGCTGAACGCCCTCAGACTCAGAATCGCCGCACTCAAGCGCGGGAAATAGGCGCCCTAGCAGGCTGTCGTTGTGAGTTGGAGTTGTCAGCGGGACATCGAGCACTCAGGTTGCTTGCAACTCGGGCGGCTACGGTGATGTCTTCTTCCTGTATTCACACAGATCCTCGATGACACAGGCGCTGCATCGTGGCGTGCGCGCCAGGCAGATGTAGCGGCCATGTAAAATTAACCAGTGATGCGCGTCCAGTAAAAATTCTGCCGGCACCAGTTTTAGCAGGCGTTTCTCTACCTCGATCACGTTTTTCCCCGGGGCGATGCCGGTACGATTCGAGACTCGAAAGATATGGGTATCGACCGCCATGGCCAGCTGCCCGAAGGCGGTGTTCAGTACCACGTTTGCGGTTTTTCTACCCACTCCCGGCAAGGCTTCTAAGGCCTCCCGCGTATTCGGCACTATGCTGTGGTGCCTGTCGACGAGCATGGCGCAGGTCTTGATGATGTTTTCTGCCTTGGTATTAAACAAGCCGATAGTCTTTATATAGGGTTTCAGTCCAGTTACCCCGAGCGCATGAATTGCCGCGGGGGTGTTGGCGATCTTGTAGAGTTTATCAGTCGCCTTATTGACGCTGACATCGGTAGCCTGTGCCGACAGGATGACAGAGATTAATAATTCAAAGGTGCTGTGGTGTTTGAGTTCGGTCGTCGGTGTTGGATTCTCGTCGCGAAGCCGGTTAAAGATGGCCGTTCTTTTTTCCTTGTTCATAGTCTGCCTGTTACCCGCGCGCGTTGAATCGGCTCAATGTCCGTAGCCGCTGTATTTTCCTTGAGTTTGTTATCGATCAGATTTTTACCGGCAATTAACAATCCCAGCAAGATAAATGCAGCGGGCAGCAGCGAGGCAAAATCGGACACTTCGCTGGCGCTGGAATTTTCAGAGATCACGGCTGCGGCTCGGTAAGCGGGCAGCAACAGCTGCCAATCGGCCATCAAGGCGCCGCTGCCAATAAACTCCCGCAGGCTCGACAGCGCGACAATTGCCACAATAAATCCCGAGCCCGTTAGGGCTGCATCCTTTAACGTGCTGCGCCAGTGATGATTAATCGCGTGTACTTCCAATCGAATCAGCACTGCGAAGTTACAGCAGATAAGCGGAATGTAGATACCCAGTTCCCTGTGCAGGGGAGAGTAGAACCATTGCAGCAGACTATCCAGGACCGTGGTATAGCTTGCGGTGATTAGGAGGTACCAGGTGAAGCGCCATCTCTGATTAATCTTGGTTCTCAGCGTCGATACCGTAACACTGGATAGCAACATGACCAGTGCCGTGCTAATGCCGAGTCCCAGGCCATTCACCAGCGTTGTCGATATGGCCAGGACCGGACTCAGACCCAATAGTTGAACCAGCACAGGATTGTTAGTCCACGGGGAAGAAGCCCGGCTCGAATTAAACTGCAACTCGCTCACGGCTCCACCTCCGTAGTCGGGACCGACCTGGATTTTTTCCCATGGCCGTAGATGCGCGGCCGGCATAAGTAATCCAGTGCCGGGGCACAAAAATTTCCCAACAGCACGGCGAAGGCAATGGAGTCCAGATAACTGCCCCAGACGCGAATGCCGTAGATGGCAAGGCCGATGATGATGCCGTAGTAGATCTTTCCTCTTACTGTGGTGGCGGCACTTACGGGATCGGTGGCGATAAAGAATGCGCCTATCATGGTGGCGCTGCCAAAAAGATGGAGGTAGGGAGTGCCGTATATGGCGGAACTGTCGGGCGCGTAGAACAGCGTCGACATCATCGTGACCGTGGCGATGATCGCGCAGGGAATATGCCAGCTAATGATGCGTTTATAGATCAGGAACAGGCCGCCGCAGAGATATCCCATGTTGACCAGTTCCCAGGCTGCTCCCGAATCCCGGCTGAACAGGGAGACGCCGGCATCCCATGCCGCCAACAGGGCGCTGGTGCCGGCCATTTGAAACTCGATCAGTGGAGTCGCCATGGCGAGGCCATCTATGCTGTCCGGGCTGGACATCTGGGCGCTGCCAAAAACCGGCATGCTGACCATGAGGCTCTGCCTCAAGCCCGCCAGGCTGAATGCCGAAAAACTGCTGCCGTCGACGAGGACGTCATTGGGAATATGCCAGCTGGTCATTTCCACAGGGAATGACAGCAGCAGTAGCACATAGCCGCACATGGCAGGATTAAACAGGTTCTGACCCAGACCGCCATAGATATGTTTGGCGATAACGATCGCGAAAAATATACCCATAGCCACCAGCCACCAGGAAGCGCCTGGGGGCATCGCTATGCCAAACAGTACGGCGGTGACCAGGGCGCTGTTGTCGGACAGGTGCAGGCGTATATCCCTGCCCCGGAGTTTCAGGGCGCAGGCTTCGAGAACTATCGCCATGCTCGCCGCCAGCATGATGTTGATCAGCACGCCGAATCCGAAATACCAGGTTGCGGTGGCCACACCTGGAATGCAGGCGGCAATAACCAGTAACATCAGCCTGCCGGTACTGCGCTGGCTGTGCTGCATTGGTGAACTGATGACGATGGCCGAGGGCTGGGTTTGCATTTAGCCATCACTCTTGGCGTCGGTCCTGGAGCTGGCAATATGGCCTGCCTTGCGCGCGCGCACTCGCGCTACCGCCTCGGCGATTTCGCGTTTCGCCCGCTCCCTGGAAAACACCACCGCTTCGGTTTTGTCCCCGTCCTCACGGCTTCGATTTTTCTTGTCGGGTTCATCGTCCTTCAGGGGGCCGACGGCGTCACCGGAGATTTGATGGGGGGCTTCATCCTGCTGTTTTTTAATGCGGTATTGATGTTGCTGGAACTGCCGCTGCCAGTGCTGGCTCTGCAGCTGCCTTCTCTGTTGTGCCCGAATCTCCGCCTTACTGCTGCGATAATATTGCACCAGAGGAATGTGACTGGGGCAGACATAGGCACAGGCGCCACATTCGATACAGTCGAACAGGCCATGTGCCAGGTTCTGTTCGTGGTCATGGGCGCGAGAGAAGGCATAGAGCTGTTGCGGCAGCAGTCGCGCAGGGCATGCCTCCGCACAGAATCCACAACGAATGCAGGCTAACTCGGGTTCGTCGGGCGGAAATTCTGCAGCAGACATCGCGATCAGGCAATTACTGGTTTTCATGACCGGCACGTCGAGAGTCGGCAGTTGGATGCCCATCAGAGGGCCGCCTACGATGGTGCCGGTGTGCCTCGTGGTATCGATACCGCAGAGATCGAACAGAAAGGAAACGGATGTGCCGATCAAGGTTTCGAAGTTTTTCGGGGTCTGTAATGGCGCGCCGGTCAAGGTGGTGATGCGACTGACACAGGGCTCGCCATCGACCATGGCTTTGTAGACCGCGTAGGCGGTTCCCGCGTTAAACACCAGCACGCCGATACTGGCTGGGTAAGCATGGCTCGGCACTTCCATGCCGGTGACCGCTTGAATGATCTGCTTCTCCCCGCCGACCGGATAACCGGCAGCCAGGGTCATTAATTCGATGCTGCTGTTCTCCAGTGCCTTCTTCAGGGCTTCGATGGCATCGGCTCTATCCTCTTGCAGGACGATGATGCAATTCGAGGCGAGGCATGCCGATTTTAAGATTTCTGCACCGACCACAACACTCGCCCCGCGCTCCCGGATCAGGGCCTCGTCGGCGCTGATGAAAGGTTCACATTCGACGGCGTTTATAATCAGCAGATCGATTCCAGATTTCATGCCCAGGCTCAATTTTTGAGCGCTGGGAAAACCGGCCCCGCCGAGGCCGCAGATACCAGCCCGCTCGATTCGTTCGAGTAATTGCAGATGATCCAGGGCGCGATAGTCAGCCTCCGGGACAGTCTCGATGGCCCGGTTTTCACCGTCGCTCTGCAGGTGAATACACAGTCGCTGCGATCCGAACTCGTCCGCCACCGTGGCGTTTGATATCGAGGAGACCAGGCCGGAAGTGGGGGCGTGGAGCGCTACACTACCGGGTTCGCCAGCTTCTGCCAGCAGTTGAAATTTCTGTACCAGATCTCCCGCCTCGACGATTGCAATGGCATCGACGCCCAGGTTTTGGCTCAGGGGCAGCACCAGCTTTTCCGGAATTGGCACTGGCATTAGCCGAGAACGCAAAGATCTGGTCTTGTAAGCGTCTGTGGCGATACCGCCAAAAATGGCATAGGGCGCACGATCGCTGCGTCGTCCCAGCAGTCTGTTGACGAGTCTCATGACATGGAGTCCAGCGGGTTGTAGACAGACCTGATTTCACCGGGCGCTTGCCACGGGAGATGGGAATCCTTGCTTACTGGCACCATGTCGATACAGTCGACTGGGCAGGGCTCAACACACAAATCACAGCCGCTACATTCCTGCTCGAAGACGGTGTGCATCAGTTTTGCGGCACCGAGGATGGCGTCCAGCGGACAGGCTTGAATGCAGAGGGTACAGCCGATGCACTCAGCTTCCCTGATGACCGCCACCGTTGGCAGTTGATAGTTGCCGGCGCCAGGGTCCAGTGCCTGGCGCCGTTCGTTCATGAGATTAGCGAGGTGGATTATGGTGTCGGTTCCTCCCGGCGGACAACGGTTGATCGACTCCCCCTCGACGATCGCCCGGGCATAGGGCCGGCAGCCTTCGAAGCCGCAGCGTCCACACTGGGTCTGGGGAAGTAATCGATTTACCTGGTCTACCAGCGATCCCTGTGTCGCCAGATTCATGGAAACATAACGTCTGAATATCAACAGCGTCCAGCAAGCAACGGCAATGATAACGACTGCTGCGAGTATCTGGCTGTAACTACTGTCGATGAGTGGAAGCGGCACGATTTAGACCAGCCCGGCAAAACCCAGGAAACACATAGCCGCAATGCCTGCACTGATCAGTTGAATAGCGGCGCCACGGAATGGAGCCGGCACGTCGGCGCCGTCGAGGCGTTGGCGCAGGGCCGTAAATGCCAGCAGTACCAGTGCGAATCCCATCGCCGCGCCGAAGCTGTATGCGAGGCAGTCCACGACGCTTCGCTCACTGGCGGTGTTTAGCAGCGACAGTCCAATGATACTGCTGTTGCCAGCGATCAGATAGAACGCGAGTCTTTGTCTGCGCATTGAAAGGGGAAAATATTTTTCCAGGCTATGCAGTACCAACAAGGTAAGTATGGAACTGACGCCGACGAAGCACAGCAGCGCCAGGTATTCCAGTCCAAGTGGGGCCAACAGGCCCCGGTAAAGAATCAGATTGATGGCCGAGGCCAGGAAAATTACCAGGAAACTTACCAGGGCAAGCTCGATCGCGTTTCGCAGTCGATTGCTGTAAGCGAACAGGGAGGAAACACCCAGGGACTGGATCAGCACCATGTTATTGACCAGGGCAGCAGCGACGATGATGCTAAATATTTGGGTCACGGCGCGAGCGATCCCTGGGGTTTGTGGGGCGACGGAGAACTGGCGTCGATTCTAACACGGCTCAGAAACCACGTAACAACGTGGCGCCACATGTGATACCCCCTACAAATCTTATTCTTTAAACAAACCGACGGAGTGGGCGGTAGGAATTTTGTACTGTGAGAGTACCTCGGCTTCAGAAGAAATTGCCGCGGCATGGTTGATGACCATCTGATAGCCGTTGGCGTTTTCCAGCACCACATTTTCTTCGAGATTGGTTCGTAGCAGATGTGAAAACTGTTCGAAATCTCGCACCGGTTCTCCATTGATGAAGTCCACTATCCAGTTACGCCAGTCGTGGTAACCCAGATTCACATCGCTGGCCAGCACCTGTAATGCCACCACCAGCTCCCGCCGCTGCGGTGAGCTCCATTGATTGCGGGCCTGTAACAGGGTTACGGGTGCACTGCGACCCCAGTCATTACCCCAGCGCTTGATGAGGTTCATGTTGAGAGGTACGAACAGCACTCCGCCGTAAATATAGTATTCGGGTATCTTGTCGAACTGTTCGCCGGCAACCAGGCTGTAACTGTTGAGGGCGCGCTCGGCCAGTATGGTGCTGCTGCTGACTTCGCCATTTCTGGCGTAAGTGATCAGCACCGACTCGCCGATGTGATGAATATCTATGGCGTGTTTGTAATCCGTGAGTATATTTTCGCTGAGTTTTATGCTGCCATCATCGGCGATGTCGTAGTGGTCGATCTTCAGTATGACATCGTTTTCCTCCAATAATCCCTGGGCGGGAGAACCATGGAATACCTTGATTACCAGCACACCACTCTGGTCTTTTCTTAAGCCATAGGCCAGTTTTGCCGACGGACTATCCAGCGTCTGAGTACGAAATCCAAGATCGGGAAAGCCGTCATGGCTGCCATCGATGCGGTCATCAAGGACATGCCGGATAATACTCGGCGGCACAAAATAGCCGAGATTTTCCGAGCGACGGCCACTGTTTGCCTGCATCACCACCCCAACAATTTGTTTATTGACAATCACCGGACCACCGCTGTTACCGGGATTTATGGCGGCATCGATTTGACCGGCCAGCAGGTAGGAGCCGGAGTGGGCGTAAATTTGCTGCTCGACACGAGACAGAATTCCCTTGGTGATGCTGAGGGACTTGCCACCAATTGGATAACCGTAGACGGAGACCTCCTGTAATGGCTCGGGCAAGTCGCCGATGGGCAGGGCCCTAAGGTCGCTAAAAAATCCTGGTTCTTCGACGGTGATGAGGGCCAGATCAGCCTCGTGAGAGATAAATGCCACGCGGGCCTGATAGCGACGGGGGTCGTTGTGTTTTTGAGCCTGGACGTAGCTGGCATTGGCAACGACATGGGCATTGGTCAGTATCAGATTGCCGGCGATTACCGAGCCTGAACCGCTACTCTGTCTTGGGGTTAACAGGCGCCAGGGCGTGAAGTAATCCGGCGCGGCCTGAGTCGTGTAGATCTTGACTACCGAGTCTTCGATTTCCCGAAGCTCACTATTTTGAGAGTGGGCGGAGAATGAACTCGCCAGCAACAGGGCGCCCAGGATGGCAAGGATCTGCCCATCGACGAGTTTCTGTGTACTACCCAAGCGCTTGTGAAATTTCATAGTTACCTACTAGTTAAATACCCGTAATCGGAGCCAACGGGGCAAGCCGCAGTCGCCCAAGCTTAGTACGTAAAAGTGATGAGTACCAGCCAATTGCAATTCCTCTAAGGTGGTTCGGGAAGCCGTGAAAAGGGTTGCAATGTTTCTGCAGGCCGGAGACATTGCCTACTTTACCTGAGCTTGCCTGACTCTCAGCAGACCGCCAAACCGGCATGAATCGTACAGCCATTGACGGTGGTGCGCGTTCAGGTGATGCGCATGCCGGCCTCGGCACCGCTGTGGGGCTCGAGTAGCCATATATCCTTACCACCGGGCCCGGCCGCTAGAATCATGCCTTCGGAGAGCCCAAATTTCATCTTGCGCGGCTTTAAGTTAGCTACCACGACCGTATACATGCCCACCAGCGTTTCAGGCTCGTAGGCTGACTTGATGCCGGAAAAAACCGTGCGAGTCAGTGCTTCACCCTGGGGATCCAGCCCTAGATCGAGGCTCAGCTTCAGTAGTTTATCGGCGCCTTCTACGATCTCGGCGTCGATGATCCTGGCTACGCGCAAGTCGATTTTGGCGAAATCATCAAGCTCGATCTCTGGCTCCAGACCGCTGCTATTGGCTGCGGGTTTCGCCGCGCTGTTGCCTTGCTGCGTTTCGTATTCCTGTCGGGTCGCATCGACCATCGCTTGCACCTTGTCGATTTCAACGCGTGTTAGTAGCGGCGTGAACTTGTTGATCTTGTGATTGAGTAATGGCTTTTCGATATCGTCCCATTGTAGCGGATCGATGGCCAGGAAATGTTCCGCCTTCTCTACCATGACCGGTAGCACCGGTTTTAAATAGGAAATCAGCAGGCGAAAGGTATTCAGGCCGGTGCTGCAAATTTCCTGTAACTCCCGCGAATGCTTGTCTGCCTTGGCGATGATCCATGGCTGCTTGGCGTTGATATACTGGTTGGCTTTATCCGCCTGCTCCATGATCAGTCTGATAGCCTTGCTGTACTCACGGCGTTCGAAGAGTTCGGTTATTTCGGTCTTGCTTGCCAACATCTCTGCAATCAATTTCTCATCATCGAGCCGCTTGGACAACATGCCATCAAAACCCTTAGCGATAAAGCCGGCACAGCGGCTGGCGATGTTGACCACCTTGCCTACCAGATCTGAGTTCACTCTCTGTACAAAATCATCGAGATTGAGATCTAGATCGTCTATTCCAGAAGATAGCTTTGCCGCGAGATAATAACGCAGGTACTCGGGGTTCAGATGCTCCAAGTAAGTTCGAGCGTTGATAAAAGTTCCCCGGGATTTTGACATCTTGGTGCCGTCAACGGTGAGGAAGCCATGCACGAAAACCGCAGTCGGCGTGCGGTAACCGGCGCTGGTCAACATGGCCGGCCAGAACAGGGTATGAAAATTAATGATGTCCTTACCGATGAAATGGTAGAGCTCGGTATCATGGCCGGGACACCAATAATCATCGAAATGATAGTCGCTGCGATCGCAGAGAACTTTAAAACTGGCCATGTAACCGATGGGGGCATCCACCCAGACATAGAAGTATTTGTCGGGCTCACCCGGGATTTCGAAACCGAAATAGGGCGCATCGCGGGAGATGTCCCATTCCTGCAATTCATCATCCAGCCATTCACTGAGTTTATTGGCGACAGCGTCGTGAAGGGTTCCGCTACGCGTCCAAATTTTCAACATGTCCGTAAACGCGGGCAAGGCAAAGAAGAAATGCTCAGATTCTTTTTCGACGGGTGTCGCACCCGAAATCACGGACCTGGAATCAGTCAACTCCGTGGGACTGTAGGTCGATCCACAGGCTTCACAATTGTCGCCATACTGGTTCTCGGTCTTGCATTTAGGGCAGGTCCCAACAATGTATCTGTCTGCTAGGAATAAATTTTTCTCCGGGTCGTAGAGTTGCTTGATCTTGCGTCGATGGATGTGACAGTTGGCGTTCAGCTTCTCGTAGATGGATTCCGACAACTCGCGATTTTCTTCGGAATGGGTGGAGTGGTAGTTGTCGAATTGAATCAGAAAATCGGCGTAATCCCGTTGGTGCTCTATGCTGGCGGCGTCGATCAATTGCTCTGAACTGATGCCCAGTTGTTCTGCACTGAGCATGATCGCGGTACCATGGGCATCGTCGGCACATACGTAGACGCAGTCGTGGCCGCGGAGTTTTTGCAAACGCACCCAGATGTCTGTCTGTATCGCCTCCAGCATGTGGCCCAGGTGTATGTCACCGTTGGCGTAGGGCAAGGCGCTGGTAACCAGAATCTTTCTTCGTTTCACACTGCAGTCCTTGGTTGACCGGCACAGCGCGGTTTCTCGCCGGCGCCGGGATTGATAGACAGGTTCGACAGGCCCGTGCCTCCGTGGGCCTTCTCAGTTGCGTGACCGCTGTTTTATATTTCGACCATTTCGAAGTCTTCTTTGCCGACTCCGCAATCAGGGCACATCCAGTCATCCGGGATCTCATCCCAACTGGTACCAGGGGCGATGCCATCCTCGGGTAGGCCCAGTTCTTCTTCATAGATAAAACTGCAAATCATACACTGCCACTTTCTCACCCGATGGTCCTCCGAAGGTGCATTTTGTAAAACCAGATGGTTGCCATGCAAGTCAATTATAGCCCGTAAGCGGTCGCTACTGCCCAGGGATTCGGCCGTGGCCATGACGGGTCTTGTGCTTCGCTGTCCGTGGATACGCATCCCGGCGGCCGCGAATCATACTGCAAGTCGGCATCGAATTCAGCTCTAATTTACCCGTGCTGGCGCTGTCGTCTCCTCGATGTGCGGCTGGAAAATAAGTTGATGATAAAGGAGATGAATGGTTTATCATTCGCGTCTTGTTTGCAGCAATGCGTTATCAGGGTTGAAGTATGAGTATCAAGTCGGACCGCTGGATCAGGGAAATGGCGCAGACCCAGGGCATGATTGAGCCATTTGAGCCGGCGCAGGTCCGCTATGTCGATGGCGCCAAGGTCATCTCCTTCGGCACCTCGAGTTATGGCTATGATGTTCGCTGTGCCACAGAGTTCAAGATATTCACCAATGTCCACACGACCAGCGTGGTGGATCCAAAAAACTTCGACGAGAGTAGTTTCATATCTATCGATGAGCCCTTCTGCATCATTCCCCCGAACTCATTCGCCCTGGCCAGGACCATCGAATATTTTCGTATCCCCAAAGACGTCCTCACGATTTGTCTCGGCAAGTCGACTTATGCCCGTTGCGGCATCATCGTCAATGTCACCCCATTGGAGCCGGAGTGGGAAGGGCATGTGACGCTAGAATTTTCCAATTCCACGCCGCTACCGGCGAAAATCTACGCCAACGAGGGTGTCGCCCAGATGCTGTTCTACCAATCAGATGAGCAGTGCGAGACCACTTATAAGCAGCGCGACGGAAAATATATGGGCCAGACTGGCGTCACTCCCCCCAAGGCCTGAGCAGGCAAAAGCAGCCCAGGTCGCGCCCGCCCGATGCAGGCCCAGGATGGATATTACGGTCGCGGCTTGTTCCTATGTCCTTGATTCCTAATCTCTTTATTGCATGAATACCGGCAACGAGCGTCGGAATTCCGACGCCAAGAGCGATAATCAGTCGAATTATTGGCGCTTACGGCCCCTTCACAAATTGCAGCGAGAACGGCCCGGATCCGCCAAAGTTCCCTGTTCACGCGGCCTGGCGACCTTAATCGGGCTAATTTTCCGATCTGGAACAATTATTGCTTCGTTAAGCATAGCAATCCGCTCGTCTCGCGATATACAGGATTGTAATAACGCGGCGTGTTGTGAGCGAAATGTGTAGTAGTCAGGGGACAAGGCTTAATCGGGTCGTTGAGTTTAATACGCGACCCGGCTTACGAGGTAAGTCGTCAGCGCCGGAATTAAGTTTAGCAAGATCGAAAAGATAAATGGAATTTCAGCAGGTCGATAATAAATAAGGAGCATGCCATAGCGTGGCAGCTAAAAAGCATTACCTAGCAGACATGCAAGAAGCCCAGGGATTCTTCTGCAGCCGAATGGCTGGAGAGGGTCTGTGGCTGTCAGCCAGCCTGACATCGAGTTATTTTACCCCTGATGTAAATGTTGCCCCTGGAAATCATGTTAGCCCTGAACTAATACCAGGCAGACTTTCGAGCTACCCATCAAACCCTCCTTCGCTTGCAGAAAACTGGTTTCAACACCTCATCGGTGCTGCCTCTACAAGGCGATACCATGGCCAGCTTGAGTTTTTGCAAAGGTGAGCAACAAAACTAAATCGGGATGACTAAAAATGGCTTCGGCAATAAAAGTTTCGACACATAAACCGCTGCCGACATGCGTTGACGGCATTGAGACCAATCTCACGGAAGTGGTGGATCGCTACGCCCCATTGGTGAAGCGCATCGCTCATCACCTGCTGCTGCGGATGCCCGCGAGCGTTCAGATCGATGACCTGATTCAGTCCGGCATGATCGGCTTGCTGGAAGCGGCCAAGAAATATGATGTATCCAAGGGCGCCAGCTTCGAAACCTATGCCGGCATCCGAATCCGCGGGTCCATGCTGGATGAAGTTCGCAAGGGGGATTGGGCGCCACGGTCGGTGCACCGCAAATCTCGAAAAGTTGCAGAAGCGATCAAGGCCATCGAGGCGCGCACCGGCAAGGACGCGAAGGATAATCAGATCGCGAAAGAGCTGGATATTGATCTCAATGCCTATTACGCCATCTTGCAGGATGCCTCGGGTAGCCGGCTTTTTAGTTTCGATGACATAATGGAAGGCGATGATTCCGCGATCGAGTCGGCAGCCGGTGAACTTCCGGGTCCCTGTGATGGTCTGCAGAGGGATACATTCAAGGCCCATCTGTCGAACGCCATCGATGGTCTGCCGGATAGGGAAAAACTGGTGCTGGCACTGTACTACGATGAGGAACTCAATCTGAAGGAAATAGGGGAAGTCATCGGAGTCAGTGAGTCCCGCGTCAGCCAGATTCACAGTCAGGCAGCGATACGCCTACGGGCCCGGCTCACCGACTGGCATTAGGGAGCCCAGGCCATAAGGCCGAGATCCTGAAGCCGACAAGGCCAGGATTTCTTTTTATAACAATCGTTCCTCCCTTAGGCATTTGACTGCTTTCTCCGTTATAATTCCGCTGCTTTCACCCACTTGCTTCAGAGCCAACATTCCCGGTATTCATGCCAGCAACGTCCAACAGTGATTCTTCCCCGGCCTCGCACAAGGCCACCATGCTGACAGCCGATGGGCTATTTTGTGAACGCGATGACCGTATACTGTTTCAAGAATTAAGCTTTCGGTTGGGCGAAGGCGAGGTCTTGCAGGTGCAGGGGAGCAACGGCAGTGGTAAAACCACGTTGCTACGAATTCTCTGTGGCCTCCATGATGGCTACGAGGGAGAAATCCGCTGGTACGGGGAAGCCATCGCGGACCAGGAGGAAAACTTTTTTGCTTCTCTCCTCTATATTGGCCACCGGGTTGGTGTCAATAAGGTACTCACACCATTGGAAAACCTGCGCTGGGGTTGCAGCTTGCAGCAACAGGTGAGCGATAGCACAATTCTGGCGGCACTCGCCGAACTTGGGCTACACGGTTTCGAGGAATCACAGTGCTTTACGCTCTCCGCCGGCCAGCAACAGCGCGTTGCTCTCGCCAGGTTATTAATCAACCCGGCCAGGCTCTGGATACTGGATGAACCGTTTACCACCCTCGATAGCGACGGTGTCGCACAGCTCGAAAATTTGCTGCGCCAACATGCGCAATCCGGTGGCTCGGTGCTGGTGACCACCCACCACAAACTCTCCCTAGCTTCGCTTGAAATTCTGAGCCTCGATTGAGCGCGTGTAATGACTGAACACACCACCACAGCAGCCGCCTTTCGTGCGACCCTGGCAAGAGATTTGCTGATTGCCTACAAGCGCAAGAATGACATCGTAAATCCATTCATGTTTTTCCTGATCGTGGCCACCTTGTTCCCCATCGGCATTAGTCCGGATCCCCAGCGACTCGGGGAAATAGCGGCCGGCGTCTTATGGATTTCGGCCCTGTTGGCGGCGATGCTGTCCATGGATAACTTATACCGCGCGGACTATGAAGACGGCTCCCTGGAGCAACTGCTGTTGAGCCCGCATCCACTTTATTTCATGGTGTTGGCGAAGAACATCAGTCACTGGCTCGTGAGTGGGCTGCCCGTGGTGCTGGCATCACCGCTTATTGCCTACATGCTCAATCTGCCTGCGGACGCGTATTTTGCCCTATTCATGACCCTGTTGCTGGGAACTCCTGTGCTGAGCTTGCTAGGCTCCATCGGAGTAGCCTTGACCGTAGGATTGGGCAGTCGGGGACTTATTCTGGCCGTGATAACGCTGCCCATGAGCGTGCCAGTGCTGATCGCCGGTACCATGGCGGTGCAGCAAACCCATAATGGCGCGCCACTGACGGGCTACCTGGCGATACTGGGAGCCATGCTCCTGGTCTCAATTACCCTGGCGCCGCTGGCTTCGGCGGCGGCCCTGAGAATCAGTATCAATTAGTTCGATTAGACTATAGGCGCATAAATACAATGGGTTACAATACGTAACATCGTAGTCCATTGAGGGCGTGGTATATTTGCAGCCTTGCAACTCAACAATTTCTTGAGGCGGTGGGAACACAGTAGTGTGGCAGTGGTTTTTCAAATTAGGCTCTCCTAAGTGGTTCTACGAGTTATCCGGCAAATGGTTGCCATGGCTGGTGGCGGCCATGTCCCTGCTGCTGGTAATTGGCATTACTTGGGCGCTGTTATTTGTGCCGCCGGATTATCAACAGGGAAATACCATTCGCATCATGTACATTCACGTGCCATTCGCCAGCATATCCCTGGCGTTTTTCCCGCTGATGGCGGTGGCCGGCACCATAACCCTGGTATGGCGAATGAAACTGGCCGATATGGTGGCGAAGACGGCGGCGCCGCTGGGTGCGTGGTTCACCGCCTTGGCATTGATTTCCGGCTCGATCTGGGGCAGCGATATCTGGGGTACCTGGTGGATATGGGATGGGCGTCTCACCTCGATGCTGCTGCAATTCTTTCTGCTGGTTGGGGTAATATCACTTCGCTCAGCGCTGGAAGATACTGACGCCGCAGCCAAGGCCTGCGCGGTACTGTCGATCGTCGGCTGTATCAATGTTTTCGTGATCAAGTACTCGGTGGATTGGTGGAATACGCTACACCAGCCCTCCAGCCCAATTGGAATGGCCGGAGATTCTGCCAATGGACCGGAAATATGGGTACCGCTGGTGATAATGATTGTGGCGGTGTATTTATTTTTCGCCGTCAGTTTGATTCTGTCTACGCGCAATGAAATTTTGCAACGCGAACGACGTTCAAAATGGGTACAGGAACTTCTCGCGAGTGCCTGATCCAGATGCCTGAATTAAGAGGTTCAGCATGTTAGCAGCCCTGCAATTTTCGAGTATTGGTGAATTTTTCCAGATGGGGGGTTACGCCTTTAACGTCTGGACGGTGTATGTGCTCTTCCTCTTGTTCTTCTTCGTGAATTTGTATTTTCCCCTGATTCGGAAAAAGCAAATTATACGTGAATTGAAACGGCGCCTGATCCTTCGTAATGAAGTACCTGCAAACAAGCATGATTGAAGATAAGACATACAAGTGGTCAGTCCCGATTGGAGAAACTCGTGGAGCTTCATAGACGCAAGCGTCTTGGTATCATCCTCTTTATCACAGCTGGCTTGAGTGTGGCCATTGGCCTGACCTTGTACGCCTTGAGTCAGAATATTGATTTATTCTTCACGCCAACCCAGATTGCTGCCGGTGAGGTGCAGGCCGGTCAACGTATTCGTGTGGGCGGCATGGTCAAGGAAGGCTCTTTTGTCAGTGCCGAAGACAGCCTTAAAGTCAGCTTTGCCGCCACCGACTATGCCAACGATGTCACCATATATTACGAAGGGATTTTGCCGGATCTGTTTCGAGAGGGGCAGGGCGTCGTGGTGGAAGGGGCCATCGATGCGGCCGGCTTATTTCAGGCTTCCCGGGTCCTGGCCAAGCATGATGAAAATTATATGTCTGTAGAAGTCAAAGCAGCCCTGGATGCCGCTGGTGCTACTGCTGAAAATCATACCTCATTGGCTGAAAATTAAATGATTCCTGAGCTTGGTCAGTTCTCTCTGATCCTGGCGTTCTGCCTTAGTGTACTACTTGGCACCCTGCCTCTTATCGGTGCGAGTCGTAACCATCTGCTGTGGATGAATCTTTGCCGACCTCTGACCGCCGGTGTCTTCGTGTTTCTGGGGATCAGCATTTCAATTCTGGCTTACGCCTTTGCCACCGATGATTTCTCGGTGCAGTTCGTGGCCCAGCACTCAAACACGCTGTTGCCAATCCAGTATAAATTAACTGCAGTGTGGGGTGGGCATGAGGGCTCCTTTCTGTTGTGGACCTTTATGCTGGGAGGTTGGATGTTGGCAGTGAGCGTGTTCAGTAAGAGTATGCCCATAGATTTCGTGGCGCGGGTGCTCGGTGTATTGGGGATACTCTGTGCCGCCTATATCCTGTTTATGCTTGCAACCTCCAATCCCTTCGATCGTATTGTGCCGCTGCCACCTGCCGATGGTGCAGATTTAAATTCGGCATTGCAGGATTTTGGTTTCATCATTCATCCGCCCACTCTGTATATGGGCTATGTTGGCTTCTCGGTGGTGTTTGCCTTCGCCATAGCGGCTTTGTTAAGCGGTCGTCTCGATGCGGCCTGGGCGCGGTGGTCGCGGCCCTGGGCCAATGTGGCCTGGGCCATCTTAACCATCGGCATTGCCCTGGGTAGTTGGTGGGCATACTACGAACTCGGTTGGGGTGGCTGGTGGGCCTGGGATCCGGTGGAGAATCCACCTCTGATTACCTGGCTGTTTGGTACCGCACTGATTCATTCTCTGGCGGTGACCGAGAAAAGAGGCATATTCAAGAGCTGGACTGTATTGCTGGCTATCCTGGCTTTTTCGGGCAGCCTGCTGGGGACGTTTATTACCCGTTCCGGATTGCTGACCTCGGTGCATGCCTTTGCCAGTGATCCCACCCGTGGCTTCTTCATCCTCGTCATTCTCGGTGTTGCCGTCGGTGGTTCCCTGTTGCTGTTTGCGCTGCGGGCGCCAATGATGAAATCCGAGGCTCGCTTCGATCTGGTTTCCCGGGAAGTTTTAATCCTGGGCAACAATGTATTGCTGGTGGTGGCGGCAGCTTCTGTCTTTCTTGGTACGTTATTCCCCATGGTTTATCAGGCCATTACCGATGATCTGATTTCCATCGGTCCGCCATATTTCAATGCCATCTTCGTGCCCCTGATGATTTTACTGGTGCTGTTGTTGGCAGTGGGCCCCCTGTGCCGCTGGAAGCGAACATCGATCGCCTACCTGTCCCGACAGCTCGGCAAGGTAGTGCTGGCATCCCTGGCGCTGGGTGTGCTTATCCCGCTGGTGGTGTTGCTGGAATTCTCTCTGGCCGCGACCGTCTCGGTTGCGCTGGCGGCATGGATCAGCTTGAGCCTGCTCGGGGACCTGGCGAACAAGACTGCGAATAAATCTTCCCGGGCCAAAGCTCTGAAAGCCCTGCCATTGAGCTACTACGGTATGCAAATTGCCCACCTCGGTGCGGCCGTAATGCTGATCGGCATTGGATTGACCAGCGCCTTCAGTTATGAAAAGAGCGTCCTGCTGTCTCCGGGCCAGAGTATCGATCTGGGAAACTATGTGTTTATGTTCAATGGCAGCACTGCCGTCACCGGACCAAATTATGTGGGTAATGAGGCAGACATAAGCGTCAGCAAGAACGATCGGCCCATAGGGAACCTCAAGCCCCAGCGCAGGCTGTATCTCGCCAGTGGAACACCGTCCACGGAAATGGCGATCGATGCCGGATTTTTCCGCGATCTATTTGTGACCCTCGGTGAGGAGAAGGAAAGCGGCGCCTGGTCGATGACGATTTATGTGAAACCGTTTATACGCTGGATCTGGCTAGGGGCTATCTTCATGGCTTTTGGTGGTGTTATCGCCGCTGGCGACAAGCGTTATCGACGCCTGCGAAAGCGTGAACTGGAAAGAGCCGCGACGGAACTATCCGGCGAGCTGCAAACAGCCAGCTGACCGAGAAAAATGAGCAAACTCAAATACTATATCCCCGTAATTTCCTTCTTTGCCCTGGCTTTGGTGTTATGGCGGGGCCTATACCTGGATCCGAAAGAATTGCCATCCATGTTGATCGACAAGCCCATGCCGCCGTTCGCGCTGACCACGGTAGCGGGCTCTGAAGTTGCGAATGAAGATTTACCCGATCAAATATTTCTCCTGAATGTGTGGGGCAGTTATTGTCTACCCTGCCTGATCGAGCATCCTACCCTCATGCGTCTGAGCGAAGAAGGCGATATTCCGGTGGTGGGGGTGAATTATCGAGATCGTCAGGACTTGGCGGTGGACTGGTTGGAGGACAATGGCAATCCGTTTGCCTTCAGTATCCTCGATGAAGATGGCCGATTTGGTATCGACCTCGGTGTCTATGGTGCGCCGGAGACCTACCTGGTGGATGAAAATGGTGTGATCCGATTTCGGCATGTCAGTGTGCTCGATGAGAGCGTCTGGGAGGAAGAATTTGTGCCGGCTATCGCAGAATTGAGAGGAGAGTCTTTCGGCAATGAATAGCAAAAACCGCCGCTTGCGCTCGGCCTCGATTCTCCAGGCCCTGACGCCGATTTTTGTTCTATTGCTGACTATGGCTAATGCACCTGGCGCCATCGCCCAGGTGGATACGTTCGAGTTCGAGTCTCCCCAGCAACAGCAACGATTTCGTAAGCTGTCCAACGAATTTCGCTGCCCCATGTGTCAGAACACGAATCTTACCGGATCTACCGGCGGCGTCGCCGAGGATCTGCGCCGCGAGATTCACCGAATGATCACAGAAGGTATGAGCGATACTGAGATTGAGCAGTTCATGTTCGAACGCTATGGTGACTTTATCTTTTACCGACCAAGACTGCGTGCAGAAACTATTTTGCTCTGGTTCGGACCGCCGGTATTTTTGCTCATCGGCGGCTTCGTCGCGCTAGGCATTTCACGCCGTGCTCGGAGAGCGGGTGAAGAAAATACCGAGCTCGATGATAAGCAGCAGGCACGTCTGAAAGATTTGCTTGGCAGCAAGCTCTAGGGTCCCTAAATGTTCTGGTTGTTAACTATCTGCCTGTTTATTGTTGCCGCGTTGTTTGTGGTGGTACCACTGTGGTCGGCAAACCGCGGTGGGACACAGGAGTCGATACAACTCCGAAAAGCGGCAAATATCGCCTTGTTCCATGAGCGCAACGACGAGTTCGAGGCTGAACTTGCAGAGGGTAATCTGGATCAGAGCCAGTTCGACGCCCTGGTGCTGGAATTACAACAGGGCTTGCTGGCGGATGTAGATTTGGTGGAGCGGGCTGCTGCCCCGGAACCTGCCAAGGCCAAGATCAAAACGAAGCGGTCACCGCTAACAAGGTCTGGCATTACCCGCAACGCCATTCCTCTGGCGTTGGTGTTGTTGATGTCTGTGTTTGCCTACAGTCTGTATAACCAATGGGGGTATATAGATGATGTTGAATTGATGGATTTGTTTCAACGCACTGTAAATAATACGGCCGACATCGAAGAAACTCGAAGCCTGATCGTGAGTCTCGGCGAAGTAGTGCAGGCCGATGCCGACAAGGAATGGGCATGGTATTTTCTTGCTGAAAACTTTGCCAATCTCAATATGTTCCCCGAGGCACAGATCGCGTATCGTCAAGCCGCGAACAGGATAGAGGGGGGGCCGGAAAAAGCATTGATACTGGGTAGAGTCGCGCTGGCGATGTACATCACTGCAGGTCTCGAGTTTACACCCGAGATTCTCGAAGTGGTAGAGGAGGCGCGTGCGCTGAACCCCAATGAGATATCGATTCTGCAACTGCTGGCAGCCGACGCCGACCAGAGACAGGATTATCAGTCGGCGATAGCTTATTGGCGACTACTGATTCAGGCCAGTCCGAGTTCAGAGCAGGCGCGCTTGTTACGGGAAAGCATCGCCGCGGCACAACGATTGATGGCGGACAGCGGGCAGGATGTCGATGCGGGACCGGTCGTCGAAGTCAAACTGATGTTAGCGGAAGGTATCGAGTTGGATCCGAATCTTCGGGTGTTTATCGCTGTCAGAAATGCGCAAAGGGAAGGTTTGCCACCGCTGGCGGCAACGCAGATGCGGGTCGCTGATTTGCCGGCAACGATTCGACTCGACAATGCATCGGCGGTGGGGCCATTCAATCTTTCCTCTGCGGATACCGTCTACGTGTCTGCACTGGTTTCATTCGCCGGTACGGCAAATCCAAGCACGGGGGATTACCGCGTGGTATCGGATAACTTCGCCCACAACGGTCAACATGCAGTGATCGATCTGGTGCTGTCCGAACGATTTCCCTGATCTTATCCCAGCTTCGATAGTCTTAATCACTAAGCGCGGAACGCACAATGTATTGGGTCGAATTTCTCACCATAGCCATTGCACACCTGTTTGCAGTGGCGTCGCCGGGACCCGATTTTGCAGTCGTTACCAGGCAATGTGTGACAGGTGGCACTAGGACTGGGGTGTGGACGAGTCTTGGAGTCGGTGCCGGAATCTTGTTGCATGTAGCCTACTGTCTGCTAGGCGTTGCCGTCCTGTTGTCCCAGTCCCCCGCTCTGTTCGATGTTGTGAAGTTTGTCGCGGCTGGGTATTTGCTCTACCTGGGGATTAAATCCATCAGAAAATCCCTGGTAAGCGGCCCAATCGACTCGGTCTCGACGGCGCAGACTGTGGTTGAGCCGGGAAAGGCTTTCATGCTCGGCTTTCTGACCAATGGCTTAAACCCAAAAGCCACATTGTTTTTCCTGGCACTTTTTACCGTGGTCGTTAGTCCTTCCACACCGGTTTTTATTCAGCTTATCTATGGCCTCTATCTCGCCTGCGCTACTTTTCTCTGGTTCGCACTCCTGTCCAGGCTCATGGGCAGACCCGGCGTGCGTGGAACCATACTCAGGGCCGGTCACTGGTTCGAAAGAGCGATGGGGACGATTCTGATCCTGTTGGCCATACAAATTGCGTTTGTTTCCTGAAATCAGAGGTGCCCTAGACCTGCCATGGGCATGGTGCGTATTTAATATCGATGCAGGGCCTGACCCATTACGGTATAGTTGGCGTCGGAGAAATATGCCAAAATGACAGCCATGGAACAGCCAGGCAAGCTTATAGACCAATTCGGCCGCCACATAGACTATATTCGTCTATCGGTGACCGATCGCTGTGATTTCCGCTGCGTCTACTGCATGACCGAAGATATGCAGTTCCTACCCCGTAAGCAGATTCTCTCCCTCGAGGAGTTGTATCGAGTCGCCAGAGTGTTTACCGAACTCGGGGTGAATAAAATTCGCCTGACCGGCGGTGAACCAATGGTTCGTAGTAATGTGATGTCTCTAATCGAGAAGCTTGGCGCGTTGCCGGGTCTCGAAGAATTGTTGCTGACTACAAACGGGGCGCAATTGGATAAATATGCCGTGCCCTTGAAGGCGGCCGGCGTCAAGCGGATTAATATAAGCCTCGACAGCCTGGATGCTGAACGCTTCAAGCGGATTACTAGGGTGGGTAAACTCGAGCGAGTGCTAGCTGGAATAGACGCTGCGAAGGCGGCAGGTTTCGAGCGGATTCGATTGAATGCGGTGGTCATGCGCGGCTACAACGACGACGAAGTGATTCCGTTGACAGACTATGCGGTGGAGCATGATATCGATATTGCCTTCATCGAAGAGATGCCACTCGGCGATGCGTCGGATCACGACCGGGAAGAGACTACCTGTAGCAATGACTGGGTCCGGGGCGTTATCGCCGCGGCATACCAGCTCACAGACGTGACCGCGAAGACGGCAGGCCCGTCTCGCTATGTTCAGATCGAAGGTAAAAACAGTCGCATAGGCTTCATTTCCCCGGTGACGCATAATTTCTGTGCCGACTGCAACCGGGTCAGGGTTACCGTGGAGGGTAGGCTGCTGCTCTGCCTCGGTAATGAACACTCCATCGATTTGCGCGCAATCCTGCGGGATCAGCAACTTACCGACGACGATCTCAAACAGGCCATCATCGCCTCTATGGATATAAAGCCGGAACGCCATTATTTCTACGACAAGGATTATCAGCAACCGGTGCGCCTCATGAACATGACAGGCGGCTAGGGCAGTGACTCCCTTGCGTATCGCCGTGCTTACGGTCTCTGATACCCGCACTGAGGAGACGGACAAGTCTGGTGCGGTGCTGATAGATTGTCTGCAGGCAGCCGGCCATAAACTGCAATCGAAAACCATAGTCAAAGATGATATCTATCAGCTACGTGCCGTGGTTTCCGCCCTCATATTCGACCCGGACATAAATGTGGTTCTACTCACAGGGGGTACCGGTTTTACCGCTAGAGACAATACCCTGGCAGCGATCAAGCCCCTGTTCGATGTTGATATCGAAGGCTTTGGTGAGCTTTTTCGTCAGCTTTCCTACGAGGAAATCGGCACCTCTACCATCCAGTCCCGGGCATTTGCCGGGCTGGCAAATGCCACCGTAATCTTCTGTATGCCGGGCTCTCCCGGCGCCTGCCGCACCGGCTGGAACCGGATCATCGCAGAGCAATTGGATAGTAGCCACCGGCCTTGTAATTTCACCGATAAGTTGAAGCTTCGGTAAACCCCACCGGCAAGGCCCGGTGCCAACTCCCGATGTGGATTCGAGGTTGGTTGCCACCGGGAGAGGTTGATGTGGCTCGCAGCCTTGGTGGGATCGAAAAATCTACCGATAAAAAAACACCAGCCAAAGCGTTCATGCTCTAGCTGGTGTTAGTCAGCGCTTCGTTAGTTTAGGAAAGCTGCGAGCGGCTCCTGTCCTGAATCGGGGTCAAGCGGCGGCGTATAATATAACCACCGGCACTGCTAATGCAGCCAGTATCAATACCGTACTTACCAGGGTCGCTTCTACGACGGGCCGCGCCTTACTGAGGGCCTTGCTCATGTCTTTCTCCATTTGAATTCGGGTTAATGTTGCCATCGGTGATTAGATAACTGCGCACATGGTAACATAAAATGTCCAATAAGGTAACATTTATGAGTATATACACGCATATATAGAAAAACATCAATGGACTCGGACCCAGCGTCTGAAATGAGATATTAATAGTTAAATATCAACAAGATATGATATATTCTTTCCTAAACCTGGTTATCTGGCTTGCTGTTAACAATTTCTAACAGGTTGATATTAAGTATAATATTTGATTTCTGATTTTCATCATAATGTGTGATTCGCGTCACATGTGTAACAATAAGTAGCATTTTTTGGATGCATTCGTCAGCGCGGGCACGGATTCGACTCCAGCGTGGCCGCCTCCGGAACACTGTAAGCGCTGCTAGGCCAGGACAGCCGAACCGCAATAGTTTTTTAAGGATGAGACGCTGGTTTCGACTCCCGGCAACGGATAGAATTAGCGCCGCTGCCACATCCATAAGTTTCACCCGAGCAATGTAAGCGAATTAATTCTATGCGTATCATGACCTTCAACTGCAACGGTATTCGCGCTGCGGCACGCAAGGGATTTTTCGACTGGTTGCCAGGCGCGGGAGCCGACGTCGTCTGTCTGCAGGAAACCAAGGCCCAGCTCGATCAACTCTCCGATCCAGTTTTTCATCCCGAGCAATATCACTGCCATTACTTCGATGCGGTGAAGAAGGGGTATGCGGGGACCGCTATCTACACTCGCAAGCAGCCGGATAGGGTCACCAAAGGTCTGGGTTTTGAACTGGCAGACACAGAGGGCCGATATGTGCAGGCGGATTTTGAGGGTTTAAGCATCGCCTCCCTGTATCTGCCTTCAGGCTCCAGCAGCGAAGAAAGGCTGGCGCGAAAACTCAGTTTCATGGATGATTTCATGGAGCACATGAAAAAACTGCGCAGAAAGCGGCGCGAATTTATCATCTGCGCCGACTGGAATATTTGTCATAAGGAAATCGATCTTAAAAATTGGCGTGCCAACCAGAAGAACTCGGGTTTTCTGCCCGAGGAACGGCGGTGGCTCGACAGTCTTTATGATGAGGTGGGTTTTGTGGACGCATTCAGGCTGGTTAATCGGGAAGCAGATCAATATTCCTGGTGGTCGTACCGAGGTCAGGCCAGGGCAAATAATGTGGGTTGGCGACTCGACTACCATGTCATAACGCCGGGTATTGCGGATACAGTGATGGCCGCTACCATCGCATCGGACCATAACTTTTCAGATCATGCGCCGGTTATTTTGGATTATAATTTATGACAGGCGGGACCTTCCCCGTCTGCCACCCTGACAGAGTGAATTTGACGACGAGCATTAAGAGAATGGTGCTGCTTGGATTCAAATCAGCCATGGTGATCGTCATCGCCACGGCGGCAAATGCCGGTTTTGCCCAGCGCCTGATCGCCGTCATCGACACATCCAAGGGTGAAATTCGAGTCGAGCTCAATGCCCGTGCAGCGCCTACCACGGTTGCTAATTTTGTCAATCTGGTGCAGCGCGGGTTTTACAATGGGCTTACATTCCACCGTATCGAGAGAAATTTTATGGCCCAGGGAGGTGATCCTCTGGGCACTGGCAGCGGCGGCCCGGGATACCAGTTTCGTGGAGAAATCGTACTGAAGCATAACCAGCCCGGCATTATTTCCATGGCTAACTCAGGTCCCGGTACCGATGGCAGTCAGTTTTTCCTTACCCATTTAGCCACGCCACACCTCGATGGCCTGCATTCTGTGTTTGGCAAGGTGGTAGCAGGCCTGCCGGTGGTATATGAACTGAGACGCAGGGACGTGATTAACAGCATCCTCATCGAGGGAGACGCTTCGAGTCTATTCGAGCGGCGCAAAACCCAGCTCGAACAATGGAATCAGCTGCTGGACCAGAATTTCCCCGATCTAGCCCCGGCGCAGACCACAGCTCTGTGATCGTCCCCAGGTTTCGAATAAATAATTTCGATGCTGCTTACAGCACCCGTTTGAAAGGCTTTACGGTCACCTTGGCGTAGACTCCCGCCGCAGCATAGGGATCGGCATCAGCCCAGGCCTGGGCCTGCTCGAGGCTTTCGAACTCCGCGACAACCAGGCTGCCGCTAAATCCGGCCGCTCCAGGGTCCGGGCTATCGATGGCAGGGTGGGGCCCCGCCAGCATCAGCCGCTCTTGATCGGCCAGCTTATTCAAGCGCTTCAGATGTGCCGGCCTGGCAGACCTGCGCCGCTCTAGAGAATTTTCTATATCTTCACTGATGATTGCGTAATACATGGACCGATTAGACCGATTCTTTGCCGGTGGACTTTGACTCAGTATCTTCTTCATCGACTTCGATATATTTGGCCAGTAGCGGCATCTGTCCGATGACGAAGACAAAGGTTAAGATCAGATTGCCAAACACCTTAAACTGAATCCAGGCGCGTTCGCTCAGAGTAAATGCGACGATCAGGTTGACGGCGCCCAAAATGATGAAATAGATAATCCAGATATTATTGAGACGCCGCCATACCTCTTTCGGTGCATTCACCGCATGGCCCATCATATGTTCGATAGCTGGCTTGCTGCCGAAGTAGCGTGATCCGAAGAAGACCGTGGCGAAAATCCAGTTGACTATGGGGGCCTTCCATTTTAGAAAGTCCGTATTTCTGAAGATTATTGTCGGGATGCAGAACAGGACCACGGCGCATAAAGTGATCCATTGGAATTTGTCCAAGCGCCGGTTGACCAGGAATAGGCAGCCATAGGTGAGAATAGAGGCCGCTAGCAAGAATTCGGCAGCACTGAAGATTCCGCCGATTGAATGCTCAAAACCCCCAATGCTCACAGTACGTTCGTCGATGGCGAAAACGGTGAAGAAAATAACCAGTGGGATGTAATCAATAAACTGTTTCATCTGCTTGCAGCGATGTTGCTAGCCCCCGCCTGTTGTCCCTGATAACCGACTTGGTGTGGCGCAGCACAGCTATCTTGTATGACCACGCCGCCGCCCATGGTAGCCGAAGCCGCATCTTAGTTGATTTAGAGAAATCTGTCTGCTTTTGCGAGTCGATGGAATGTAATAGAATCTTTTTCCTTTTTCAGCCGACTATAGTGCGTGACGAGAACAGCCAGATCCAGCGATCAGAGGCTCCCTAATATGAGCGAATTCCTACAAGTCCATCCGGTCAATCCAGAACCCAGGGTGATAAAACAAGTTGTGGATGTACTCCTGCAGGGCGGGGTCATTGTCTACCCAACCGATTCCACCTATGCCCTGGGCTGTCATATTGGCGATAAGTCTGCGTTGGAGCGAATCAGGCGCATACGGCAACTCGATAACAAGCATGATTTCACCCTGGTTTGTAGCGATCTGTCCTCGCTTGCCACCTATGCCAAGGTTCACAACAGTGCGTACAGAATATTGAAAGCCTATACGCCCGGTCCTTACACATTTATCCTCAAGGCGACACCGGAAGTCCCGCGCCGCCTGATGCATCCCAGAAAGAAGACAATTGGGCTCCGGGTCCCTCAGAATCCGATTGCGCAGTCTATTCTCGCGGTGCTCGGTGAGCCGATTATGAGTACCAGTCTGATCTTGCCCGAGGCGGAGACAGCCCTGTTTGATCCCTACCAGATGCGACTCAAAATCGGAAAGCTTGTAGACTTGATCGTGGATGGCGGCGCCTGCGGGTTGGAACCCACGACGATGATAGATCTGGTGGAGGGGGTTCCGCAGGTCGTGAGAGTGGGTAAGGGTGACCCGGAACCCTTTCGTTAAGGGCATCTGGTTTACGGTTTTATAGGGCTGGAAAACTGAATTTAATTGAGTAAAAGGAGAAGCAGTGTCTACGGTCGATTCACAACAGCGAGTGTTATCGGGAATGCGGCCCACCGGTCGTCTTCATTTGGGTCATCTACATGGCGTGTTGAAGAACTGGGTCAAGTTGCAGCATGAATACGAATGCTTCTTTTTCGTGGCTGACTGGCACGCACTGACCACCGATTACGGAGATCCCGGAATTTTCGAGGAAAACGTGGTGGAGATGGTGATCGACTGGTTGGCGGTGGGTGTTAACCCGGGTTCTGCGGCGCTGTTCGTGCAGTCCAAGGTGCCGGAGCATGCGGAATTGCATTTACTGCTGTCGATGATAACGCCCCTAGGATGGTTGGAACGAGTCCCCAGCTACAAAGACCAGCAGGAGAAATTACGGGAGAAAGATCTGGATACTTACGGCTTTCTCGGCTACCCGCTGCTGCAAGCTGCGGATATTCTCATTTATCGAGCCGGCTACGTACCGGTGGGTGCAGACCAGGTGGCACATGTCGAACTCACCCGGGAAGTCGCCAGGCGCTTTAATCACATTTACGGCCGGGAACCCGGGTTCGAAGAGAATGCCATGGCGGCGGTCAGGAAAATGGGTAAGAAGTCGGCGCGTCTGTATTCCAGTTTGCGCACCGCCTACCAGGAGCAGGGCGACCACGAAGCCCTGGCAAAGGCCCAGGCATTGTTGAAAGAACAGCAGAATATATCGATAGGTGACCGTGAGAGGTTGTTCGGTTATCTCGAAGGTGGCGGCAAGATGATCCTGTCTGAACCCCAGTCTCTGTTAACGCCAGCCTGCAAGATGCCAGGGCTGGATGGACAGAAAATGTCGAAGTCTTATGGTAATACCATCACCCTCCGAGAACCGTTGCAAGACGTGGAAAAGAAAATCAGCACCATGCCAACCGATCCCGCCAGGGTGCGGCTGAAAGATCCTGGGGATCCTGAGAAATGCCCGGTGTGGCAACTACATCTAACCTACTCGAGCCAGAAAACCAGGGACTGGGTGGTAGCGGGATGCAAGAGTGCCGGCATTGGCTGCCTGGAGTGCAAGAAACCCGTGATCGAAGCCGTCATCGCCGAACTGGAACCGATTCAGAAAGAGGCGGCGCAATACATCAGAGACCCGGATATTGTGAGATCAATAATTGCCGAGGGTTGTGAGACGGCACGGGAATGTGCGAAGGCGACCATACAGGAAGTGCGCTCGGCAATGGGACTGATCACCTGGTGACGAGGCTGGCCCGGATGTTTCACCAGTGCGCTCGATAGTCGCTTTTCGTGGTTCTCTATTGGGCTATTCTCAATTTTTAGCCCAATAACTCATTGCACACACTTCCGCTTGCCTGATTTTCACTTGATCTTTCGTGTTTTGACCGCACGTGCTCGCTCCGACGTGGCTCAAGCTACGTTTACGCTCACGAGCACGCCCAAAGCACAAAATCTCGGCGTGAAACTTCAGGCAACTGGTGAAATATCCGGGCTTGGCGGAAATGAGCTTTTCCGCCACAATTCATGTAAAATTTGCCCTGACTTTTGACTCCATAGCAGACCCAAAGCTTGACAACTCCCGGCACTGAAGCAGAGACGGAAACCCAGCAACAAGGGGGTGCCTCTGCCCAGCCTGACTCCGAGCCGTCGGCGCAGCGCGAACTCGCATTCGCCTATGTTGATGGGGAGGCGATCACCGAAGTTCCCAAAGACCTCTATATTCCACCGGATGCGTTGGAAATCTTCCTGGAGGCTTTCGAGGGCCCGTTGGACCTGCTGCTGTATCTGATCAAACGACAGAATATCAATATCCTCGATATCAAGGTTGCAGAAATCACCGATCAATATATGGCCTACGTGGATCTGATGGAGGTCAGCCAGTTTGAACTGGCTGCTGAATATCTGGTCATGGCGGCGATGTTGGCTGAGATTAAATCTCGCCTGCTCCTGCCTAGGCACGTGGAGGACGGGCCCGAGGAAGACGACCCACGCATGCAGTTGATTCGACGGCTGCAAGAATACGAGCGTTACCAGAAGGCGGCGGAAGATATCGATGAATTAGTCAGGATGGACCGGGATATTCATCGTGCCGGAGCTGCCCTGCCGGAGCTTGAGCGGATCAGCCCGGAGCCGACGGTGGCGCTGCAGGATATCCTGCTTTCACTGTCGAGAGTGTTGCGGCGTGCCGATATGTTTGAGCATCATCATATCCAACGGGAAACCCTGTCTACGCGGGAAAAAATGTCGGAAATACTGGTGCGCATTACCGAGAGCAAATTTGTGCCCTTGGCCTCGCTGCTAGTACGGGCGGAAGGCCGATCGGGTGTCATAGTGACATTTCTGGCGATCATGGAGTTGATGAAGGAGTCGCTAATCGAGATTATGCAATCGGAGCCATTCGGAGCGATACATGTGAAGTCGCGGACTTGATCAGAGCCTGGGAGGGCTCAATGTTGAGAGCAGGGAATCAGGATAGAAGCAAAGCATGAGTGATGTAGATAACAAAGTGAAAATGATCGTGGAGGGCCTGCTGCTGGCCGCAGGCAGACCGCTGTCACTGGATAATATTGCCCAGGTGTTTAACGAGGATGAGAAGCCCGACAAGGAAGAGTTGACGGCTGTCATGCAAAGTATCACCGAGGACTGTGATGACCGTGGTTTCGAGTTGAAAGAAGTGGCGTCCGGTTACCGCTTTCAGGTCAAGCAGGATCTGAGCGAGTGGGTCGCCAAGCTATGGGAAGAAAGGCCGCCGCGCTACACCCGGGCACTGTTGGAGACCTTGGCGTTGATTGCCTATAGACAACCGATTACCCGGGGTGACATCGAAGAGATTCGCGGTGTCGGCGTCAGCTCCAATATTATCCGCACCTTGCTGGACCGAGAATGGGTTCGAATTGTGGGCCACCGAGACGTGCCTGGTCGTCCCGCCATGTTCGCGACTACGAAACAGTTTCTCGACTATTTCAACATGAAAAATTTACAGGAATTGCCTCCGCTGGCCGAAGTGAAGGAGCTGGACCGGGGCAGGCCGGAATTTGATTCTGCCGATGACTTGCTAAACCAAAGAATTATCGAGCTGCCAGAGGATGCTATCGACGAAATCAGCTTCGAGAGTACTGCAGATGAAGCGGAAGAGTTGCTTGCCGAAGAGCTGGCAGCCGAACTCTCAAAAAAACCCCTGGATGAAATCCTTAATCTGGCGCCGACGTCGGCAGCGACAGAAACCGAGGAAATTGAAGCACTCGATGAGCCCGGAGAAGAGGGCAGCGAATCTCCTGCTGCGACCAGCGTAGATTCGATTGCCAGCAACCAGGGCGATGGGGACGGCGCTGCCATGGAATTTATTAGCGAAGATGACCGCGATAAGATCGAGCCCTGATGCCGCCTCATAGAGTGAGCAGCATCCATCACCAACAAACCAAGCGATGATATGACCGAGAAGTTACAGAAAGTGCTGGCTCGTGCCGGTTTTGGTTCCCGCCGCGAAATAGAAGGCTGGATAGCCAAGGGTCGGATCAAGGTAAATGGCAAAACCGCTATCATTGGCGAGCGGGTTTCAGACACGGATAAAATTGTTGTCGATGGCAAGAAATTGTCGGCCCAGGGTAAGAACCGCGTTCAGCGCCGGGTCCTTCTTTACAACAAGCCTGACCATGAAGTGAGCACCCGCAACGACCCCGAAGGCAGAGCCACAGTATTCGATAGATTGCCGCCCTTGAAGCACAGTCGCTGGGTCTCCATCGGGCGCCTGGATCTAAATACCAGCGGCTTGTTATTGTTCACCACCGACGGTGAGCTCGCCAATAGACTCATGCATCCGAGTTCACAGATAGAGCGGGAGTACGCGGTGCGCGTCATGGGGAAGGTGACGAAGGCCATGGTCGAGCAAATGCATAGCGGTGTCATTATCGATGGCAATCTCTGCCGCTTTACGGATATTCAGTTTTATGCCGGAGAGGGTGTCAACCAGTGGTTCCACGTCGTCTTGATAGAGGGACGCAACCGGGAAGTGCGCAAATTATGGGAGTCGCAGGGGCTGAGGGTAAGTCGCCTCAAGCGCGTCAGGTTCGGGCCCATATTTATTCCGAGCACAGTACGCAGAGGCAAGTACCAGGAGCTGGGTAAAGCCGATATTGCCAAATTACTCAAGCTGGTCGACATGTGAATCTTGGCCGCTCTGGCTTGGGGCGATTCCCAACCGTCAGCTTCCTCAACTGTCGGGGTCAAACGATCTGGCATCCAGGGTTTGCCCATGAATCGATTTTGACTGTGGGCTCATCAGGTAAAGATACACCGGCATCAGGGATTCTGCGGTGGGCTGGGACTCTGGATTCTCTGCCGGATAGGCGATGCGACGCATATTGGTGCGGGTGGCGCCGGGGTTGAGGCTGTTCACTCGTATCGAGCTGGTATTGGCGAGCTCATCCGCGAGCGTCTGCATCAGCCCCTCCACAGCAAATTTGGAGACCGCGTAGGCCCCCCAATAGGCGCGGCCGACGCGACCGACACTGGACGCGGTAAACAGGAGTCTGGCATCTGCCGAGCGAGAAAGACTGGGCAGTAAAGCCTTGGTCAGAAAGAAGACGGCGTTTATGTTCACCTGCATCAGTTCGTTCCAATCCCGCTCCGGATAAAACTCGATCGGGTTCATGGCGCTTATCAATGCGGCGTTATGAATCAGTCCATCCAGCCATTCGTATTGTTCGGCGAGGGACTGGGCCAGGGTCTGATAGTCTGCTGCCGTAGCGGAGATAAAATCCAGAGGATGAATGATAGTCTTGCCGGGGTTTACCGCTTCTATCTGGTCATATACCGCTTCGAGTTTTTCCTGATTACGGCCCAGTAGAATAACCCTGGCGCCGTGATCGGCAAATGTGCACGCACATACTTTGCCAATACCGTCGCTGGCCCCGGTAATCAGAATAGTCTTGTCTTCGAGCAAGTTTTTCGGGGCTGTGTATTCGAACATGGGATCGGGCAGCCTCAGGCGAATTTAAGAGAGTTAAGTAAGGCTTCGGTTTGATCGGGAGAGTGAAGGATAAAATCGGCCATCCACTGTTCTATCTTGGTGTCTCGCGCGAGGTAACCATAAGCGGCAGCTATGGCGATGACGTCGGCATTCTTTGCGGCCTCGATGTCCCGTCGATGATCGCCAATATACACCGTGCGTTCGGTACCCACACCCAACTGCCGGCAGGCGAGCAAGATAGGTTCGGGGTGCGGCTTGCGCTGACTCACGTGATCGGGACAAACCAAGGTGCCGCAGCGAGAGCGCAAATTGAGTTTGTCGAGAAGCAGGCTCGTGTATTTTTCCGGCTTGTTGGTAACGATGCCCCAGGGTATCTGCTGCCGTTCCAGTTTTGCCAGCAGGCCATCCAGCCCTGGATACAGGGCGGCGTCAGTTACCTGGAGTTGTTGATAATAGAGGTGGAGCAGGCGTTGAGTTAGCTCTACAAATTCGGCGTGATCTTCGTCGATTCCGAAGGCGAGTTTGACCAGGGCGCGGGCGCCATCAGAAACCGTATGGTAAATCGAATCACGACTCAGCGGTGGTTTCCCATGTTCCGCCAGTAATTGCTTTACCACGGCGACGAAGTCCGGTGCGGTGTCTATCAGGGTGCCATCCAGATCGAATAACACGCACTCTATGGAAGTCTGCAGCGGCGACGCCATCATTTCAAGTCCTGCGGCTTTCTATCGAGTCTTTTTCGCAAGTCTATGTCCCAGGTTCTGTCTCAGGTCTCAGGCCTAAGATAATGGGCGAGGTAGTTTACATCGAGGCCCCCTTGCAGGGAATATTTCTTGCTCAGCGGATTGTAGTGCAGGCCCACTTGCCCCTGGAGCTGGAGACCACAGTTTCGAGACCACAGGGCCAGTTCTGACGGTTTGATAAACTTGGCGAAATCGTGGGTGCCGCAGGGCAACAACTTGAGCAGGTATTCGGCGCCAAGTATGGCGAATAGATAGGACTTTGGATTGCGATTGATGGTTGAGAAAAACACAATGCCGCCAGGCTTTAGCAGTCGGTAACAAGCATCGACTACCGACGCGGGTACCGGCACGTGTTCGAGCAGTTCCAGACAGGTAACTACATCGAATTGCTGTTGATGCCGCTGGGCAAATTTTTCGGCAGAAGCTTTTTGATAGTCGATTTCGAGTTTACTTTCGAGTAGATGCAATCTGGCAACCGCGAGTGCAGCATCCGCCATGTCGATAGCGGTCACCCTGGCGCCATGATGAGCCATCGCCTCAGCCAGAATGCCGCCGCCGCAGCCAATATCCAGTACCTGCTTGTCGGCGAGATTAATCTGGCGGCTGATGTAATTGACGCGCAGGGGATTAATGTCGTGTAGGGATTTAAACTCGCTGTTGATATCCCACCAACGCGATGCCAGCGCCTCGAATTTCTTGATCTCCAACTCGTCTACGTTTTCCATTGGCTTCATCGCGCCTGCTCGATTTTCTGTTGCCATGCCATAACCGATTCCCTGATTAAGTCACGATCCATGGTTTTTAGTTCACCCTCTTCGAAAATCAGCCGGCCACCACACCACACGTGAGATACCTGGGATGCCTGGGCGGCATACACCAGTTGAGAAACAGGATTATACAGGGGCATGGTATTTAATCGATCCAGGTTTACGGCGGTAATGTCGGCATACTTGCCGGTTTCCAGGCTACCGATGACTGCATCCAGGCCCAGGGCTCTGGCCGCATTTATGGTGGCTAATTCTAGGGCCTGCGGTGCCGGTAGCGCGCTGGCATCGGCGGCCACGATTTTGGCAAGCAGCGCGGCGCAGCGCATCTCCGAAAACATATCCAGGTCGTTGTTACTGGCGCAGCCATCGGTACCCAGGGCGACATTGACTCCTGCGTCCAGCAGCTTCGCAACCTGGCACAGGCCGCTGGCCAACTTCAGGTTGGATTCGGGGCAGTGGGCGACGCTGGCGCCGTGTGCTGCCAGTAACTCGATCTCGGTGTCCAGCAACTGGGTGGCGTGAACGCAGATAAGGCGGGGACTCAACAGACCCAGTTCGGCGAGGCGCTGAAGAGGCCGGCGGCCATCGGTCTGCACTGCCTCTTCGACTTCCTGTGCGGTCTCGTGGACATGCATGTGTATCGGCACATCCAGCTCTTCCGCCAGGGTCGAGATCTTCATCAAGGGTTGGTCCGACACGGTGTAGGGGGCATGGGGTCCGAAGGCGGTGTGGACCAATTCGCTGTTGCGGTAGTTGTCGTGAAGCTCGGTGGCCTTGTGGATGTATTCTTCCGCATCCTGTGCCCAGATCGTCGGAAAATCGAGTACCGGGCTCGCCAGTTGTACCCGCATATTCGCATCCAATGCTGCTCTCGCTACCTCGTCGGGGAAAAAATACATGTCCGCGAAACAGGTGGTGCCGGAGGATATCATTTCTGCGATGGCGAGATTTGCCCCCTGTCTGACGAATTCCGCACTCACAAATTTGCTTTCCATGGGCCAGACCACCTGTTCCAGCCATTGTTTAAAAGGGATATCGTCGGCTATTCCCCGCAGCAGGGACATAGCCGAATGACCGTGGACGTTCACCAGGCCGGGAATCAGGGCGTGTTGGTCCAGGCGGATGCTGGAGGTGGCGGAGACACTCGATTGCGCATCCTTGGAAGCGGTGATGGCGACGATTTTCCGGTCCCGAATCGCCACTGCATGGTCTTCCAGAACAGTCCCTGCCGGCACCACCGGCAGGATCCATTTTGCGTGAATCAGGAGGTCTGCCTGTATGGGTTTTTCGGTGCTCAATTGCGGGTCTCTTTCAGCTCAATTGTGGTGATTTTTTTGATGACGTTCGGTTCGCCTTCAAGGCCGGCTTTTGGCTTCACTGTCGGGGTAAATACAGGCGCGAAAGTATACCCTGAAACTCCGCAAATTGCGCGTTCACAGCCTTAACTACAAAGGTCACGGAAATTATTGAAAAAACAGGAAATTATTGACTTCAAGCGCACCGAATACAGTGTCCTTAGGGGATGTTTCATGGTAGCATTACGGCCTGTTTTCAGACTCTGTTTTGGTATCTTTCGCCCCATCTGGTTCGACTGTCGCCGGAGCCAGAATCTGGGTAAAAAAACCCTGAATCGGCCGCTATAAAGTAGTAGGCATACTCTCATTTGTTGCATGTCAGTTACGCATAAAATATTCATGCCTCAAGCCCTGCATATCGCTCCCAATCTGTTAGGAAAACGCTAGTCTATGTCCGAATTCGCTAAACAGGTATTGCCTGTCTCACTGGAAAGTGAAATGCGTGAGTCCTATCTGGCTTACGCCATGAGTGTCATCGTCGGACGGGCGCTGCCGGACGTACGGGATGGGCTGAAGCCTGTGCACCGGCGTGTATTATTTGCCATGAATGTATTGTCGAACGATTACAACAAGCCCTACAAGAAGTCGGCTCGCGTCGTGGGTGATGTGATCGGCAAATACCATCCCCATGGTGACACCGCGGTGTATGACACCATCGTGAGAATGGCGCAGGATTTTTCATTGCGTTATCCTCTGGTCGACGGCCAGGGCAATTTTGGTTCGATCGATGGCGATGCGGCGGCGGCCATGCGTTATACCGAAATCCGCATGTCCAAGATCGCTCATGATCTACTGGCCGATCTCGACAAGGACACTGTCGATTTCTCACCAAACTACGACGGTACCGAACATATACCGGATGTGTTTCCCACCAGGGTACCGAACCTGCTGGTCAACGGTTCTTCTGGTATCGCGGTGGGCATGGCTACCAATATCCCTCCCCACAATCTGCGCGAAGTGATCGATGCCGCGATCGCACTCCTCGATGCGCCGGATATCGATATCGATGGTCTGATGGAATACATCCAGGGGCCGGATTTCCCCACTGCTGGAATTATCAACGGCAAGGCCGGAATAGTGCAGGCTTATCGCACCGGCCGGGGTCGAATTTATGTGCGGGCCAAGGCAGACATTATCGAGGATGAAAAATCCAACAAACAGACCATCATCGTCACCGAAATTCCTTATCAGCTCAATAAATCGAAGTTGATAGAACGCATAGCCGAACTGGTAAAAGAAAAGAAGATTGAGGGGATCACCGAGCTAAGAGACGAATCAGACAAGGACGGTTTGCGAATAGTGATCGAATTACGCCGGGGCGAAATGGGCGACGTGGTGCTCAACAACCTTTACTCCCAGACCCAGATGCAGTCGGTGTTCGGCATCAACATGGTGGCGCTGGTCGACGGTCAGCCGCGGGTGTTGAATCTGAAGGAATTTCTGGAAGCGTTTATTCGCCATCGTCGTGAAGTGGTTTCGAGAAGAACCAACTATCTGCTCAGGAAGGCGCGGGGGAGGGGCCATGTTCTCGAGGGTCTCGCGGTGGCGCTGGCGAACATCGACGCGGTCATCGAATTGATCAAGACCTCGGCGAACTCCAGCGAAGCGAAAGAGAAGTTGCTGGCAAGATCTTGGAAATCCGACAGCGTGTTGAAAATGCTGGGGGAAGTGGGAGCGGATGCCTGCAGACCGGATGGGCTGGATCCTCAATACGGCCTGAAAGAAAATGAATATTTTCTCTCGCCGGAACAAGCCCAGGCAATTCTCGAACTGAGACTGCATCGTCTAACCGGATTGGAACACGAAAAACTGATAAACGATTACCAGGAATTATTACGACAGATCAGCGATCACCTGGATATATTAGAGAACCAGCCACGGCTATTAAACGTCGTGCGCGAAGAACTCGAAAAAATTCACAAGGAATACGGTGACGAACGCAAAACTGAAATCGTGGCTTCGCAACTGGATTTGACGATCGAAGACCTGATTCCCGAAGAAGATCGGGTGGTGACGATATCGAACACCGGTTACGCGAAGACCCAAGCGCTGTCCGACTATAGCGCACAACGTCGGGGTGGCAGGGGCAAGGCCGCAGCAACGGTCAAGGATGAGGACTTCGTGGAGCATCTTCTGGTCGCGAGCACCCATGATACCTTGCTGTGCTTCAGTTCCATGGGAAAGGTTTACTGGTTGAAGGTATTTTTGATTCCCATAGCCAGCCGTACCTCGAGAGGCAAGCCCATCGTCAATATTCTGCCCCTTGATGAGGGTGAACGAATCACCTCCATGCTGCCGGTGACGGAATACACCGACGATCATTTCGTCTTCATGGCAACTGCTAACGGCACCGTCAAGAAAACCGCACTCACAAATTTCGCCCGGCAACGCAGTGTCGGGCTACGGGCTATCGAACTGGATGCAGGCGATGAGTTGGTGGGGACAGCCGTCACCGATGGTTCCAGAGACGTGATGCTGATGAGCAATAGCGGCAAGCTTACACGTTTCAAGGAATCTGATGTCAGGGCAATGGGGCGAACGGCACGCGGTGTCAGGGGCATTAGAATGGCGCCAGGTTTCCGCATGATTTCACTGATTATACCCAGTGAAGGTAGGCAAATACTTACCGTGAGTGAGAATGGTTATGGTAAACGCACTTCGGTTGAGGACTTTCCTATCTATGGTCGCGGTGGTCAAGGTGTCATTGGAATGCAAACCAGCGACCGTAATGGTGCCGTGGTGGGTGCAGTCCAGGTCGAGGAAAGCGATGAGATCATGCTGATCTCAGACAAGGGTACCCTGGTGCGAACCCGCGTAGATGAGATATCGGTGCAGGGAAGAAACACCCAGGGTGTGCGTCTGATTCGGTTAAAAGAAGGGGAAAAACTGGTTGGGATAGAGCAGGTTGACGAGCCGGAAGAAACCTCACATTCAGCTTCTGAGGAGTTATCCGCAGAGGGTAATAATACCCAGAATGATGATAACGAAGCGCGATGAAAAAAATGCTTCGGTGGCCTTCCTGGGGCCGCGGGGAACCTATTCCCAGGCTGCTGTCATTGGCCACTTTGGATCGGGCTGTGAACTACTCGAATGTGCCGGCATAGAAGATGTGTTCGCTGCGGTTGAGGGCTGTCGCGCCGATTTTGGTGTGGTGCCGGTAGAAAACTCCACCGAAGGCGCCATAAATAATACCCAGGATTGCCTGCTGCTCAGCAGCTTGAAAATAGTCGGCGAGGAAATTGTCAGCATCGTACATAATTTGCTTGTCAGTCAGACCGCTGATGGCAGTGAGATAGACGCCATTGCATCTCACCAGCAGTCCCTGGCGCAGTGTCGTCACTGGTTGAAAAAGCATTACCCGAAGTTCAGGCAAATCGAATGTACCAGTAATGCCGAGGCGGCATTACTGGCGCAGAACGACAGTCGGATTGCCGCGGTTGCCGGCCCCCTCGCCGCTGAAATCTATGATCTGAAAATAGTGCATGCCGGCATTCAGGATCAGGACCATAACAGTACGAGATTTCTGATCCTGGCTCAGCAGGGCACCACAGCCACGGGAAATGACAAGACCAGTGTGCTTATTCATACGGAGAACAAGCCCGGCGCCCTGTTTCGCATCCTGCAACCCTTCGAAAGATTCCAGGTGAGTCTGAGCAAGATCGAAACCCGTCCCTCGAAGCAGGCGGCATGGGAGTATGTGTTCTTCATCGATTTCGAAGGCCATATCGAGGACCAGGCGATTAAGGAATTATTTGTGGAACTACGGCAGTGCACCGCGGAAATCAAAGTGCTGGGTTCCTATCCCGTTGCCTCTAGCTGACACCGAGTCCGCACAGCCATTAGAAACTAAATGTGAATAGTCTGTCAGGCAAAACAATCTTGATTCTCGGTCTGGGGCTGATCGGCGGATCGATCGCGCGCGGCCTCAAGGCAGTCGATTCAGGGCAGCGCGTGTTGGCGGCGGATCTGGATGAAAAATCCCTGCGGGCTGCCATCGAGGATAAGTCGATTGACGGTTGTGGTGATTTAGAAAGCCTTTGCCCCGAGGCTGATATCATCGTGATTGCGCTGCCGCCATTGGCGATTAATGCCGTGCTGCCCATCATCTGCGCTCACATGAATGCCGGCGCGGTGGTCACCGATGTGGCGAGTGTAAAGTCTCACATCCTGAAGACCCTGGAATCGTTGGATGAGGGCTTTCAGCAACGATTCGTGCCCGGCCATCCCATCGCAGGGTCGGAACGAAGTGGCTACGGCGCGTCGCGGCCAGAATTATTCGCGCAACGTAATGTGATACTCACACCCTTGCCAAGGACGAGTCCAGAGGCGGTGGCAGTCGTTAACTGCCTGTGGCGACAGCTTGGCGCCAATTTGCTGGGAATGAGTATCTGCCGGCATGACGAGGTGCTGGCGGCGACCAGCCATCTGCCCCATTTACTCGCCTTCGCCATCGTCGATGTGCTGGTTAAGCAGGAACTCAGTGCCGATATTTTTCGTTATGCGGCGGGGGGCTTTGCCGATTTCAGTCGCCTGGCTTCGAGCGACGCCACCATGTGGTCGGATATATTCATCGCCAATGCGGACGCCAGCACCAGGGTGCTCGATGCCTATATCGAGAATCTGGTGGAACTGAAAAAAGCAATAGGCGATAGAGATCGGGCCTCTTTGATGAGTACATTTTTGCGCGCGAAAAAAACCCGGGACAAATTCATCGAGCAGCATTTTAAACCCTCAGGCGACACCATAATGACCGGCCCGCAAGTTACGTTACAGGTTCAATCTGGCGGCCAGATAGCTGGGACGCTTCGGGTTCCAGGTGATAAATCTATTTCTCACCGGGCCATAATTCTCGGTTCCATCGCCGATGGTGTCACCGAGGTTAGTGGTTTCCTCGAGGGTGAGGATGCCCTCAACACGGTGGCTGCCTTCCGTGAGATGGGGGTCACCATCATCGGTCCCGAGGTTGGCAAACTCACCCTGTATGGGGTCGGTAAGGCCGGTCTGCAGCCACCGCGTAAACCCCTGTACATGGGGAATTCCGGCACCGCCATGCGCTTGTTGGCGGGCCTGCTGGGGGCGCAGTCTTTCGACAGTGAATTGATCGGGGATGAATCTCTCAATGACAGACCCATGAACCGGGTGGTTAAACCATTGCGGCAAATGGGGGCGAGCATCGCTACCGCCGCCGGCGGTACCCCGCCTCTGCGAATCACCGGGACCGAACTGCGTGGTATCGAATACGATATGCCATTGGCCAGCGCCCAGGTTAAATCCTGTTTATTGCTGGCCGGACTCTTCGCCCGGGGCGTAACCAGGGTTAGGGAGCCGGCGAGCTGTCGGGATCACACCGAGAGAATGCTGGCGGGTTTCGGATATCCTCTGCAGCGAGATCTGGCAGCAGGCACCATCAGCGTGGAAGGCGGTCATAGCCTGAAAGCGACCGCAATCGACGTGCCGGCTGATATTTCCTCGGCGGCTTTCTTTATCGTCGCCGCCGCCATAAGCCCTGGCTCTTCGTTGTTGTTGGAACATGTGGGCGTCAATCCCACGCGTACGGGGATCATCAATATCCTGCAGGCAATGGGCGCCGACATCGAATTGCATAACGAACGCGAGGTGGGCGGCGAGCCGGTGGCGGATCTGCGGGTACGATACCGCCCACTGCGGGGAATCGAAATCCCGACACAGCAAATACCCCTTGCCATCGATGAATTTCCGGTGCTGTTCATCGCCGCAGCCTGTGCGCAAGGCGAGACCCTGTTGCGTGGTGCCGCGGAATTGCGGGTCAAGGAAAGCGATAGAATCGACGCTATGGCCGCTGGCCTGACAAGCCTGGGCATTACCACGAAATCATATGATGACGGCATTCGTATCCAGGGGGGTACTTTGTGCGGTGGCCAGGTAGACAGTCATGGCGATCACAGAATTGCTATGGCATTTACCATCGCCGCACTGCGGGCGACTGGTGCGATCACCATCACCGATTGTGCAAACGTCGCCACCTCCTTTCCTGGCTTCGTGGAGATGGCAAACCGAGTCGGAATCGAGGTGTCAGCGCATGTGGATTAAGGCATCATCGTGACCCGGGCCAGGGTAATCACCATCGACGGACCATCCGCTTCCGGCAAGGGCACTGTCGCCGCCCGTATCGCCGAGGCGCTGGGCTTTTCTCTGCTGGATAGCGGCGCCTTATACCGGGTGCTTGGAATTGCCGCACGCAAGCAACAGCTAAGCCTCCACAATCACCAGCAATTGGCACGACTTGCAGCGGACTTGAAGATCGAATTCGGAATCTCCGGACCCGGCTCGGTCCAGCTTAATGGCGAGGATGTAAGCCAGGAGATAAGGACCGATGCCGCCAGTAAATTGGCCTCCGAGGTCGGGGCAATCCCGGCTGTTCGGGAGGCGCTATTACAACGCCAGCTGGCGTTCAGACAGCCACCGGGTCTGGTTGCGGATGGCCGTGATATGGGGACCGTCGTGTTCCCCGATGCAGAGTTGAAAATATTTCTCACCGCCAGCCCCGAAGAAAGGGCTCAAAGGCGATATAAGCAGTTGATAGGTAAGGGTATTGGTGCTATTCTGCCCGACCTTTTGCGGGAGCTAAAGGATAGAGATGAGCGCGACAGCCAACGGGCTGTTTCACCACTCAAGCCGGCTGCGGATGCCGCCATACTCGATACGACCAAGCTGACGATCGATGAAGTGGTAGCGAGAGTACTGGAACTGGCGGCCGTCAGCATGGACGATGGGACCCCGTAACAGAAATTAATAGAAAAGAAATCGCAAGACCAACCGTTTTCAGCCTGCAGCACCAGCATTGGCAGGGTGAAGACTATTACTAATAACCCCGCGCAAACTGGAACGTGGTGTAGTTATAGAATACATTAATATAATTCTGTAACTAGTTGAATAAATTGGATTAAACAATGACTGAGAGTTTTGCTGAACTATTTGAACAGAGCTTACTTGAAATAGATATGACCCCCGGCGCCATCGTAACTGGCACCGTGATCGATATAGACAGTGACTGGGTAACAGTCCATGCCGGCCTTAAATCTGAAGGCGTAATTCCCCGCAACGAATTCCTCGATGAGCAGGGTAACTTCGCCCTGGAAATAGGCGATGAAGTAAAAGTTGCACTAGAAACCGTCGAAGACGGGTTTGGTGAAACCCGCCTCTCCAGGGAGAAAGCAAAACGTGCCGAGTCCTGGATGGAACTGGAAGCGGCTTATGAAAAGAACGATATCGTGACCGGCGTAATCAACGGCAAGGTAAAAGGCGGTTTCACCGTCGATTTGAACAATATTCGGGCATTCCTGCCAGGATCGCTAGTAGACGTGCGTCCGGTGCGGGATACGCTGCACCTGGAAGGCCAGCTGTTGGAATTCCGCTTGATCAAATTGGATCAGAAGCGCAACAACGTGGTGGTTTCTCGTCGTGCGGTACTGGAGTCCGTGAGCACGGAAGCGCGCGATGCGCTGTTGGCGAAACTGCAGGAAGGCATGTCGATCAAGGGCATAGTCAAGAACCTGACGGATTACGGCGCCTTCGTCGATCTGGGTGGTATCGACGGATTGCTTCATATCACCGATATGTCCTGGAAACGGATCAAGCACCCCAGTGAAATTGTCAATGTTGGCGATGAGATCGATGTCAAAGTGCTCAAGTACGATCGCGATCGCAATCGCGTTTCCCTCGGTCTCAAGCAATTAGGTGAAGATCCCTGGGTGGCGATCAAAGGCCGCTATCCTGAGAATACCCGGGTCAAAGCCATCGTTACCAACCTCACCGACTATGGTTGTTTTGCGGAGTTGGAAGAAGGTGTGGAAGGATTGGTTCACGTCTCAGAAATGGACTGGACTAACAAGAATATTCATCCATCCAAGGTGGTTCAACTCGGCGATGAAATTGAAGTGATGATATTGGACATCGATGAAGAGCGACGCCGCATCTCCCTCGGTATCAAGCAGTGCTTCCAGAATCCGTGGGACGGTTTCGCAGAAAACTTCAAGAAGGGCGATAAGATTGCCGGTGTTATCAAGTCGATCACCGATTTCGGTATCTTCATTGGACTGGAGGGCAACATCGATGGCCTGGTGCATTTGTCTGATATCTCCTGGGACGAAGCCGGCGAAGAGGCGGTGCGAAAGTACAAGAAAGGCGATGAGATCGAGACCGTAATCCTGTCTATCGATCCCGAGCGAGAGCGTATTTCATTGGGGGTTAAACAGTTGGCAAATGACCCCTTTATGAATTACGTTGCCGACTTCGAGAAAGGCAGTATCGTCACCGGGTCTGTGACTGCGGTTGATGCCAAGGCGGCCACGATTACGCTGGCCGAAGGCGTGGAGGGCGTGCTTAGAGCTTCCGAAATCAGCCGTGATAAAGTCGAAGATGCCAGAAATGTTCTGCAAGAAGGCGCAGAGATCGAAATTAAAATTGTTAGCGTCGATCGCAAGAATCGTGTCTTGAGCCTGTCGGTTAAGGCCATCGAAATTGATGATGAGAGAGCTGCAATCCATGACCACAAGAAACAGGATGCCGCCGAAGTAACACACGGTACAATCGGTGACCTCATAAAGGCTGAAATGAATAAAAACTAGAGGGAATTATTCCTGGCGTTACTTTGTGGTAGGCTTGTAAACTCGATTGGCATGTATCAGCACAGAGGATAAAATGACCAAGTCAGAACTTATCGATCGAATCGCGGCGAAACAAACTCAGCTGTCGTCGAAAGATGTGGAATTGGCAGTTAAAGCGGTTCTCGAATACATGTCCTCGGTGCTTTCTGAAGGCGGCAGGATTGAAATTCGGGGATTCGGCAGTTTTTCACTGCATTATCGTGTTCCCCGGATTGGTCGAAATCCTAAGACTGGCACCCCAGTAGCATTGAGTGGCAAGTATGTGCCCCACTTTAAACCCGGAAAAGAGCTGCGGGATCGAGTCAACCAGAGTATGTTGGCCGAAACTCAGTTTTAGGGAGCCGCTAAACCGGCAGCGACTACAGAACGGCATAGCCAGGCGGGTGTGCCGTTTTTTCTTTCCAGCACCCACGAAGCTGGAATACACTAAATCAGAGGCTCCTTAAACTAGTCAACTGCCTGGGTAAAGAATAGATGCGCAAGATTGCCCAACTCCTGTCCGGATTTTTTCTGATACTGGTATTTGTTGCCAGCATTACATTTTCATTTTTTAATTCAACACCCATCGTAATAACATTTGGAAACTGGGCCTTTCCCGCGCAACCAGTTTCAGTCTGGATAATAGGTGCCTTCGTAGCAGGGGGCTTGATAGGTTTGTCGCTGGGAATGGGGTTCCTGCGCACCATGAAATCAAAATCAGAGATTCGTCGGCTGACCCGGCAGCTCGCAGATGCGAAGCAAGAAGTCAGCCAACTGCGGACGATGAGCCTGAAGGATCTGTGAGTGATAGAAAACATCGCTATCTACGTATTGTTGCTGCTGGCGATCATAGCCGGATGGGCGCTGGGTCGTTTTGCCTCCGTTCCCAGGCGCCTGAATACAAGGAGTAGTAACGATATCTTCGCGGACTATTTTGTGGGCTTGAATTATCTGCTGAATGATGAGCCTGACGAAGCCATCGACACTTTCATCAAGGCGCTGGAGATCAATAGCGAGACTATCGAAACCCACCTCGCCTTTGGCGCTCTGCTGCGTCGCCGGGGTAAGGTGGACAAGGCCATACAGGTACACCAGGCCTTGTTGGCGAGACCTGGGTTGGATCATCAGTTTTCCGAATCTACCCGCCTGCAACTGGCGATCGACTACATCTCCGCGGGTCTGCTCGATCGCGCGGAGCGCCTGTTAAACGATGTTCTGGATGAAGGCGGAGTTGGCAAGTGGGACGCACTCAAACATCTGGTGACCATATACCAGACGGAGAAAGACTGGGACAAGGCTATTCAGTGTTCCGCCCTGCTATTGCGCAATGCCGGATTTAAGAAAGATGATGAGTTGCGTGCGGGGGCCGCACATTATTGCTGCGAATTAGCAGAGGAATGGCTACGGGAAAATCAGCAGAAGAAGGCCAGGGAACAGATAAAAGAAGCCTTTGCTTTCGATCGCAAAAATGTACGGGCGTCACTGTTGCTGGCGAAGATTGAACAGAGTGCAGGAAATTACAAGGCCGCGATCAAGGAATTAACCAGGATTCGAAACAACAATCCGGAGTTCATCAGCAAATTGTTGGGCCCATTGGCTGAGTGTTATGAACAACTGCAGAATATGCCCGAGTACGAAAAGTTACTGACAAATATTTTGCCAGATGAACCGGATGTCAGCGTTGTACTCGCGCTCTCCGATTTGGTGACTCGACGTTCCGGTGAAGAAGCGGCAATCGAGTTTCTCAACGATTACCTCACCAGGAAACCCTCGTTAACCGGACTGGTTGAGTTGCTGCGTTTGCAGATTGAAAAGACCGACCCCGAGGTCAAGAACAATCTGAATTTATTACAGCAGATGATCGACAAGCTATTGCGTAGAAAATCTACTTATCAATGTCATCACTGTGGTTATGAAACTAAAAATTTATATTGGATGTGCCCGAGCTGCCAGAAATGGGACAAAATCAAGCCGATACCGGAAGCGGGTAATTCCTAAGACACCCTGGCAGTAATTTCTAGACCCGGGCACGGTAGTGGTGAAACCAGGAGTAGGATGTGGAAAAACGGATAATCGTAGCGCTGGATTTTGACACGGCAAAGCAGGCACGCGAGTTACTGGCTTGTGTCGATCCCACATTGTGCCGCGTAAAAATAGGCAAGGAACTGTTTACCGCCTGCGGACCTCGCCTGGTCAAGGATGTTTGTGCTCTGGGTTTCGATGTCTTCCTGGATCTGAAATTTCACGATATTCCGAATACCGTGGCCGGGGCGGTGCGGGTCGCGGCCAATATGGGGGTGTGGATGGTAAACGTGCACGCGTCCGGCGGCCTGGAAATGATGGAGCAGGCCAGACAGGCGCTGGATAGCTTTGGCAGCGACAGGCCGTTGCTGGTCGGGGTAACTGTCTTGACCAGTATGTCCAAGTCTGGCCTCGAGCAAATCGGCGTGGAGGCAAATCCTGAAGAACAGGTGAGCAGACTGGCATTTCTAAGCAGAGATGCCGGCCTCGATGGCGTCGTGTGTTCGGCGGCGGAAACGCGCCTGCTACGAGCACAGTTGCCCGACGAATTTTGCCTGGTTACCCCCGGAATCCGCCGTGAAGAGGATGCCAGCGGCGATCAGAAGCGGGTCGCGGGTCCCGCCGAAGCGATTCGCAGCGGTAGCAACTACCTGGTGATCGGCCGTCCAATAACCCGTGCGGAGTCGCCCGCTCACGCCCTCCAGGAATTCATTTCGGCCATAGCTAGCGCTAGCTGATTTGTCCTACTAGACTCAATTGAGCAGCAACAAGGCTGCTCCTCAATTAGCTGATAAGGACATCATAATGACCAGACTAGGTTGGTTTAAAGCAGCATTCGCTGTGATTATATTGACAATAGCTCCCCTGTCTCTGGCTGCAGAAGCAGTCGAAAACACCAGCGAGCAGGCGATTCAACTCGACATCAATGTGGCGGACGCCATTACCATAGCGGCAACGATGGACGGTGTGGGACTCGTGAAGGCGCGGGAAATCGTTGCCTATAGAGAAATGTTCGGCAAATTTCGCTCTATCGATGAATTGATCGATGTCCAGGGCATCGGGCCTGCAACCATCGAAAAGAATCGCCACATCATTCTAATCGTGAATGACTAGGCTGTGCATGAAGGCACTTTCACAATCGCGTGAACGTGCCTGATTTTAATAGTAAAAATAACTAAACTCCGGATATAATGGGCGGCTTCGTTGTCGCTTTCTGGATGCCCTCCCGATGTCAATTCTGGTGCTGATAAGTGGAATATTTCTAGCTGCGGCGCTGTTGACAGGTCTGACCAAGTCCCTCGCTCCGCGCCTGCGACTGCTGGACACACCGGGTTCTAGAAGTGCCCATTCCTGCCCCACCCCAAGCGGCGGCGGCGTCTCCATCGCGTTCCTGTTTCTGCTCGTTGCTGGCTATTATTTCAGCGTGGGTCTTATTCCCCTGGGAGAATTCATGGCCCTGTGTGGAGGCGGCCTGATCGCAGTGCTGGGCTTGCTGGATGACCTCGGGCACCTGGCGCTTCGATGGCGTCTGTCTGCACAATTCCTTGCCGCCGGCTGGGTGGTGTTTTGGCTCGGTGGCGTGGCCCCAATTGGATTCGGTCAACTACAGCTACAATGGCCGTGGTTGTTGAACGGCCTCGCCGTTTTCGCCCTGGTCTGGCTGCTCAACCTGTATAATTTCATGGACGGAATTGACGGCATCGCTGGCGGCGAATTGGTTTTTGTTAGCGCCGTCGCATTATTCTTCCTCCTCAGCGGTCATGATGAGACAGGCAGCGTACTCACCGCCACACTATTATCGGCGGGGGCCGGATTTCTGCTGTGGAACTGGCCGCCAGCAAAGATATTTATGGGCGATGCCGGTAGCAGTTTCATCGGCTTCATTCTGGGCGTACTGGCGCTGCTGACCATGCATCACGGCAGCATGACGGTGTGGACATGGCTGTTGTTATTGGGTGTTTTCGTCGCCGATGCGACGGTGACCTTGCTAAGTCGATTCTTCGGCGGAGGCAACTGGTATGAAGGTCATGCCAGTCATGCCTATCAAAAAGCCGCGAAGCAGTATAGGAGTCACGCGAAAGTGACGATAGCAGTGATATTGATAAATTGCCTGTGGCTAGCACCCCTGGCCTGGTTGTCTATAAAACGACCAGAATTGGGGATTTATCTCAGCATGGCGGGTATAGTACCTCTGGTCGTTGTCGCTATTAGGCTGGAAGCAGGGAAGGTGGCCGGGCGCCACCTCGAACAACAAAGATAGTCGAGCCAGTCTGTCAGTCGTGGCAGCGACGGGTTCAGAATAATTTAGGGGAAACTATGCAGCTATATACGATTCCTTTGTCGCGCACCATAAAACAGTCACTGATGATGACGGCTGACAGTGTCATGATCGTGGCGGCGCTAGCCCTCTCCTTCGTCTTGCTGGATAGAGATTTTTTCTCCCAGGATCCGCGTTTTTACTTCTATCTCGCCATCGCCACGACGCTTAGCATCCTGGTCTTCGCCCGCATCGGCCTCTATCGGGCGCTGGTATTGTACATGGGGCTGCAATCAGGCTTCCTGGTTCTGCAAGGGGTGACGATTGCAACTTGTATGCTCGCCACCTCCTATTTTTTCTCGCAGACGCCGCTGTCCACCGATTTTTCGATTCTACCGATATTCTGGATGATCGCCCTGTTATTCATTGGCGGTAGCCGCTTTGTAGCCAAGGTATTTTTGCAAAGTCTGATTCAGAATTTTCGCCCCAAGGAACCGGTGATTATCTATGGCGCCGGTAGTTCTGGCATGCAATTGGTGGTGGCCCTGCAGAACGGCGAACAATATCTCCCTGTCGCCTTCGTGGACGATAGCCATAATATGCTGGGCAGCACGGTACACGGTATTCGTGTTTACAACCCGAATTCCCTGTATGAATTAATAGAAAGGTTTTCGGCGCGACAGATTCTGCTGGCTATTCCTTCCGCCACCCACACGGAGCGCAAGGAAATACTGAATCGACTCGAACATTTGCCGGTGCACGTGAAAACCGTACCCGACCTGTTCGACATGGTGTCTGGTAAGGTAGGCGTCGATCAGGTGCGTGATATCGATATCGAAGACTTACTGGGGCGGGACATTGTTCCACCCAACCCGGAATTGCTTGGTGCCTGTATTAGTGGCCAGTCGGTGATGGTGACTGGTGCCGCCGGTTCCATTGGCTCGGAATTATGCAGGCTGATCATCAACATCAATCCGCGCCGTCTGATCCTGCTGGATTCATTCGAATATGGATTGTATGAAATTGAAAATGAATTGAGAGAGAAGCTTAAAGACATCGAGAAAGGCGACAAGATCGAAATTGTGGCCTTGTTAGGCTCTGTGTGTAACCGGGTTCAGATGGAAAGTGCCATTCAGAGTTTTTCCGTAGACACTGTCTACCACGTAGCCGCGTACAAGCAGGTTCCGATGGTAGAAAAGAATATCGTAGAAGGCGTGCAAAATAATATCTTTGGAACCTTGATATCTGCTCAGGTCGCAGAAAAGTATGAGGTAAGGAATTTCGTCTTGATATCGACCGATAAAGCAGTACGACCGACTAATTTTATGGGCGCGACCAAACGTTTTGCAGAACAGGTGTTGCAGTCCATCGCCCAGGGAGAGTGTGCTACTCGTTTCAGTATCGTGAGGTTTGGCAACGTGTTGGGCTCTTCCGGCTCGGTGGTGCCGCTGTTTCGCAAGCAGATTAGTGCTGGCGGTCCGGTGACGGTGACCCATCCGGAAGTGACTCGTTATTTCATGACGGTGCAGGAAGCGGCCCAGTTGGTTATTCAGGCCGGCTCGATGGCTACCGGGGGCGATGTCTTCGTGCTGGATATGAACGAGCCGATTCGTATCGTTGACCTGGCGAAAAAAATGGTCCACCTCATGGGCTATGACATCAAGGACGAGAATTCCTATCGAGGTGATATCGCCATCGAATACACCGGCCTGCGGCCGGGGGAAAAACTCCACGAAGAATTGATGATAGGCGAGTCGGTAACCGGTACCGAACATCCCAAGATTGTGCGCGCCGAGGAAGAGACCTTGTCATGGGAAGTGCTGCAGAGATTATTAGATCGACTGCGAAAAGCCTGCAGCCAAATCGATCTGCAGGAAATAAAAACAGTGCTTATGGAAGCCGTCGATGGCTTCGAGCCGAAGGAAGAAGTGAGCGATCCGCTTTGGGGTATCAATAAACCAGCAGAAATCTTGCCAGAGAAAGAGGTCGCCAACATCACGCCCCTGTTCAAGGAGTAGGCAATAAGGGAGAACCAGGGTAGAAAAGGCAGAAAGGAAGAAATAGGGCCTGCTACTGTCCGCGCCCAGTTTTCGGGGTCAATACCGGGTGCTTCCCTGCAGAAAAATGGGCATTGCTTACTAGTAGTTCAATTACGAAAACTCAAGCACAGCTTATTCGACGCGGCGCACCGAGTTAATAACTACCGTATCTGTCGGTACGTCGCCTAAACCCCCAACAGTACCCGTGGCGACCGCAGCGATGATGTCCACGATGTCCATACCCTCGATCACCTCTCCAAAAACCGCGTAACCGAAACCGGACGGGGATTCGTTACTGTGGTTCAGAAAATCGTTATCGCTGAGATTGATAAAAAACTGGCTGGTAGCACTGTCCACGATATTCGTTCTTGCCATAGCGAGAGTGCCGCGGTCATTCTTGACGTCGGATTTTGCTTCATTCTTGATCGCGTCATAAGTCGACTTCTGCACCATGTCCGGACTAAAACCACCACCCTGGATCATAAACCCGGAAATGACCCGATGGAAAATCAGCCCATCGTAGTAGTCGTTATCGGTGTAACGTAGAAAATTCTCAACAGATAGTGGCGCCTTGTCTGCCCAAAGCTCGATCTTGATGGTGCCCTTGTTAGTTTCCATTACCACCACAGGATTGTCCTGTGCTGCCACATTGGCCGCGAACACCATTAACAGTGTAAAAATCAAAGATCGCATGGATTAATTCTCCTTAAGCTGCGTGCGATAAATATGAGGGAAATGGCTGCCCAACCTGGACTCGAACCAGGAACCAAGTGATTAACAGTCACCTACTCTACCATTGAGCTATTGGGCACCAAAACTGGCTTGCAGGAAGGAGTATAGCTGCAGACCGCGCGTATACTAATGAGAAATCGTTATGCGGTCAATACTCACCGGTGATTCTGGTGTACCCTTACCGGTTTGTGTTGTTTACGGTGTCAAGTCGTGGCTAGTCTGTTTAAACTCCATGCCAATTTCAAACCAGCCGGGGACCAGCCCGAGGCGATTGCGAAACTGATAGAAGGCCTGAGTGACGGTCTCCAGGCCCAGACGTTAATGGGAGTAACCGGCTCTGGTAAGACATTCACCATCGCCAATGTCATCGAGAGCGTGCAGCGACCCACCCTGGTGATGGCGCCTAACAAGACCTTGGCGGCCCAGCTCTATGGGGAGTTCAAGGAGTTCTTTCCCCGTAATGCGGTGGAGTATTTTGTTTCCTATTACGATTACTATCAGCCCGAAGCCTACGTGCCGGCCTCTGATGTCTACATCGAGAAGGATGCGTCCATAAATGACCATATCGAGCAGATGCGTCTATCCGCCACCAAGGCCCTGCTCGAGCGCAGCGATGTCATCGTGGTGGCCACGGTCTCGGCGATCTACGGCCTGGGCGACCCGAAATCCTATCTGAAGATGGTGGTGCATCTGGATCGGGGCGGCAAGATTGATCAGCGCCAACTGCTCAGGCGCCTGACGGATCTGCAGTACACCAGGAACGATATGGAGTTGCGGCGGGCCACCTATCGGGTGCGTGGTGATGTGATCGATATCTATCCGGCGGAGTCCGAGCGCGACGCCATACGCATCGAGTTATATGACGATGAAATTGAAAGGCTGTCCTATTTCGATCCGCTCACCGGCGGTGTCATCAAGGAAGTCCCCCGGCTCACCTTATTTCCCAAGTCCCACTATGTGACCTCCAGGGAGACGCTACTGGGCGCGCTGGACGACATCAGACTCGAACTGAAACAACGACTGCAGCTGCTGCATCAGGAAAATCGGCTGGTGGAGGCGCAGCGACTGGAGCAGCGGACCAAATTTGACCTGGAGATGATCCAGGAGCTCGGCTACTGCACCGGCATCGAAAACTACTCTCGCTATTTATCGGGCAGGGCGCCCGGTGAGCCGCCGCCGACCCTGTATGACTATCTGCCGGCCGATGCGTTGGTGGTGGCAGATGAATCCCACGTTTCTATTCCGCAACTGGGGGCAATGTATAAGGGCGACAGGTCGCGGAAGGAGACCCTGGTGGAATATGGATTTCGACTGCCGTCTGCGCTCGATAATCGACCACTGCGCTTCCAGGAATGGGAACTGTTGACGCCGCAGATTATTTTTATGTCGGCCACCCCCGGCCGCTATGAGGAGGAACACGAGGGCCAACAGGTGCGGCAGGTCGTCAGGCCCACCGGTCTGGTGGATCCGGAGCTGGAGGTAAGACCCGCTTCTTCGCAGGTCGATGATCTGCTGTCGGAAATACGGCGGGTCGCGGCGCAGCAGGAAAGGGTTCTGGTGACGGTGTTGACCAAGCGCATGGCGGAAGATTTAACCGATTATCTGGCGGAACACGATGTGCGCGTCCGCTACCTGCATTCAGATATTGAAACTGTCGAGCGCTCGGAAATCTTACGGGATTTGCGTCTCGGTCAATTCGATGTGCTGGTGGGGATCAACCTGTTGCGGGAGGGCTTGGATATTCCAGAGGTTTCCCTGGTGGCAATTCTGGATGCGGACAAGGAGGGCTTCTTGCGCTCGGAACGATCCCTGATCCAGACTATCGGTAGGGCAGCCCGCAATCTGAATGGCAAGGCCATACTCTATGGAGATCGCGTAACCGGCTCCATGCAGCGGGCGATCGATGAGTCTGCTCGACGCCGTAATGTGCAACTGGAGTTTAACCAACGGCATAATATCACCCCCATCGGCGTGAAGAAGAAAGTGCTGGATATCATGGAGGGCGCCTACTCAACACCGGGTAGCCGGAGACAGCGCGGCCGAGGAGTCGCCGAAAAATCAGGGGCTTATCTGAAGTTTGACTTTTCCGATCCGGTGACAGCGAAGAAAGAAATCGACAAATTGGAAACCCAGATGTACGAGCAGGCAAGGAACCTTGCATTCGAGGAAGCTGCGGTCACCCGGGACCAGCTTGCCGACTTGAGGAATCGCCTGTTAATGCAATGAAAATAGGGACAGACCACGTTTTTTCGGTTTTTTCCCGATCCGCGATGGAATTGGTTTGGATAGCAGCAGCTTGTGGGTAAAAACCGTGGTCTGTCCCCGTTTTGTTCCGTATAATCGCCAGTCTTTTCTATCGAGTGAATCCAGGCGCGTAGCTCAGTTGGTTAGAGCGCTACCTTGACATGGTAGAGGTCACCAGTTCGAATCTGGTCGTGCCTACCATTCCATAGAAGTGATACAAATCGACTAGTAAGCAACCTCATTGGAATCTGATTTGGATCGGGTTTCATGCATCACAACGGAAAACGGATGCCAAAAATCACTTTGCCGGACGGCAGTCAACGGGATTACGACAAGCCTGTTACTGTCGCCGAAATCGCAGAATCTATCGGTGCGGGGCTGGCCAGAGCCGCGCTCGCCGGTCGCGTGGATGGCGAGTTGGTTGATACGTCCTTCGAGGTGAACACTGACGCCGAAGTCGCCATCGTCACCGCGCGGGATAGCGATGGGCTCGAAGTGCTGCGGCACTCCTGCGCCCACCTCATGGCGCAGGCGGTACAAAGACTATTTCCCAAGGCCCAGGTCACTATCGGTCCCGTAGTCGAAGATGGTTTCTTCTACGATTTTGCATTCGAGCGCGCTTTCACGCCGGAAGACTTGCAGGCCATCGAAAAAATGATGCAGGCCATCGTCAAGGAAGATCTTGTAGTGCAGCGCTCGATAATGAGTCGCGACGAGGCGGTGGCGATGTTCAAAGACATGGGTGAAGTCTATAAAGTCGAGATTATCGAAGGTATTCCCGGCGATGAAGACCTGTCTTTTTATCGCCAGGGTGAATTCATCGATCTGTGCCGCGGGCCCCATGTGCCCAGTACCGGGAAATCCGCGACGTTCAAACTCACTTCCGTAGCTGGTGCCTATTGGCGCGGCGACTCTAACAACGAAATGTTGCAGCGCATTCACGGCACTGCCTGGGGCTCGAAGAAGGATCTCAAGCTTTACCTGCAGCGTTTGGAAGAAGCGGAAAAACGCGATCACCGCAAGCTGGGCAAGAAACTGGATTTGTTTCACTTCCAGGAGGAAGCACCCGGCATGGTGTTCTGGCATCCGAAGGGCTGGACCATATACTTGGTGATCGAGAGCTACATGCGACAGGTTCAGAATGCCAGTCACTATCAGGAGATTCGAACTCCGCAGTTGGTGGATTACTCGCTATGGGAAAAGTCAGGCCACGCCGCGAAGTTCGCCGACGAGATGTTCACGGTAGAATCGGACAATCGCCTATACGCGATCAAACCCATGAACTGCCCCTGCCACATCCAGGTTTTCAACCAGGGTCTGAAGAGTTACCGAGATCTGCCATTGCGACTCGCAGAATTTGGCAGCTGTCACCGTTATGAGCCCTCCGGCAGCATGCACGGATTGATGCGCGTGCGTAGTTTCGTACAGGATGATGGCCACATCTTCTGCACGGAGGATCAGATTCAGTCCGAAGTGGCAGATTTCATGGATTTGCTCTTCGCCGTTTACAGAGATTTCGGCTTCGATGACGTGATTTTGCGGCTGTCCACACGTCCGCAGAAGCGTGTAGGCTCGGATGCCCTATGGGGTGACGCGGAACAGGCCTTAAAAGACGCCCTCAATGCCACCGGCCTGCCATGGGAACTGGTACCGGGTGAAGGTGCATTCTATGGGCCCAAGATCGAATATTCTCTCAAAGATTGTATGGGGCGGATCCAGCAATGCGGCACCATTCAGGTTGATTTCTTCACACCAGGGAGCCTTGGTGCTCATTATATTGCCGAAGACAACAGCAAAAAAGTACCGGTCATGTTACATCGGGCAGTTTTAGGGTCTTTCGAGCGTTTTATTGGCGTACTTATCGAACATCACGCCGGTGCCATGCCGGCCTGGCTGGCTCCGGAGCAGGCGATAATTCTCAATATTACGGATAAGCAGGCGAAATATTGTACGCAATTACAAGAATCCTTGAAAAATAAAGGCTTTAGGGTGTCTGCGGACTTGAGAAATGAGAAGATCGGCTTTAAAATCCGCGAGCACACTTTACAGAAGATCCCCTATCTCCTCGTTGTAGGTGATAAAGAGGTTGAATCGAGTACGGTGGCAGTTCGCAAACGCGGAGGTGAAGACCTGGGAACTATGACATTCGAAGACTTTTGCAATCACTTAAGCCACGATGTTTCCCACTTTGGCCGCGGTGAAATCAGTGCCGAGCAGTAGCATCGGCCTTGGGGGAGTATCGAATTGAGGGTTAAGCTTTTGCGCATATCATGAGAAGTGGTTCGAAGACTAGAAAGTCCATCATTAACGAGTTTATTGAGGCAGAACAGGTCCGATTGGTGGGTGCCGGCGGCGAACAAGTCGGCATCGTATCCATCGAAGAAGCCAGAGCAGCGGCAGAGGATGCCAGGCTGGATCTGGTATTAATCGCGCCGGACTCGGATCCAGTGGTCTGCAAGATCATGGATCATGGCAAGCACGTATTCGATCTGAAGAAGCAGAAGGCTGCCAGCAAGAAGAAGCAGCGACGAGTTCATGTAAAAGAAATTAAGTTTCGACCAGGGACGGAAGAAGGGGATTATCAGGTAAAACTACGCAACCTGATACGTTTCCTGACAGATGGGGACAAGACCAAGGTTTCATTACGATTCCGTGGTCGTGAGATGGCCCATCAACATCTTGGGGCAGAGCTGATCGAGCGGATTCGCGAGGATTTAGCCGAATATGGCACTGTGGAACAGGAGCCCAAGATGGAAGGCCGGCAGATAGTCATGGTACTGGCGCCGACCAAGAAGCACTAGCGAATTAGAGAAGGGTCAGTGTCCATTGATCCAGCGGGTTCAATGGACACTGACCTTTTTTGCTCGTTGGTTAATTTAATCAAAAGCACGGTAAACGATACTCGTGCAAATGCGGAGTTTGAAAATGGCTGGAAAATTAAAAACCCATAGTGGTGCTGCGAAGCGGTTCAAGAAGACCGGTTCCGGTTTCAAGCGCAAGAGCGCATACAAGAGTCATATCCTGACGAAGATGACTACCAAGCGTAAGCGACAGCTGCGAGGTACCAGTCCGGTTAGTCCGGCCGACCTGCCTGCAGTAAAAAGAATGCTGCGTGAAAATTAAGCGGTAGCTACAAATCAGAATCAGTTAGGAGAATTACCATGGCTCGAGTAAAACGTGGCGTCATTGCCAATCGGCGTCACAAGAAAGTATTGAAGCAAGCGAAGGGTTACTACGGCGCAAGAAGTCGTATCTATCGCGTTGCTAAACAGGCAGTAACCAAGGCTGGGCAATATGCCTACCGCGATCGCCGAACGAAGAAGCGTGTATTCCGCGCTCTGTGGATTACGCGTATTAATGCGCAGGCTCGCGAGAATGGCATTACCTACAGCCAGCTTATTGCCGGTCTGAAGAAGGCAAATATTGAAGTTGATCGTCGTGTTCTGGCGGATTTGGCGGTACACGACAAGCCAGCTTTTGGCGCGATTGTAGAACAGGCAAAATCAAACCTGGCTGCATAATCCTTTCTCGCGGAAGCGGCTCATGGCAGAACCCGATTCCCTCCTTGCAGAAGCCCTGCAAGCTATCACCGACTCCGGCGATGAAAATTCGCTGGAGCAGTTGCGCGTGCAGTATCTGGGTAAGAAAGGAAGCCTTACCGCACTACTCAAATCCCTGGGTCAGCTTCCCGCCGGGGAAAGACCGGCTGCGGGGGAGAATATCAATCTCGTTAAGCGCCAGATTCAGGCGGCGCTGGAAGCCAGGAAAGCTTCTCTGGTCGAGGACAGTCTCAATGCCCAGTTGAGCCAGGAAGTTATCGATGTCACCCTTCCCGGCAGGCGACAGAGTGCAGGCGGATTGCATCCCATCACGATTACGATCGATCGAATTACGTCGATATTTTCATCCGCTGGTTACGACGTAGCGGAAGGGCCAGAAATAGAAGATGAGTATCACAATTTCGAGGCGCTCAATATCCCCAGCCACCATCCCGCCAGGGCCATGCATGACACCTTTTATGTGAGTCCTGGCACCGTACTGAGGACGCACACGTCACCGGTACAAATAAGAGTAATGGAAAACGGCAAGCCGCCATTTCGCATGATCTGCCCAGGCCGTGTCTATCGCTGTGATTCAGACTTAACCCACACCCCGATGTTTCATCAGGTCGAGGGCCTTCTGATCGATGAGGGCGTGAGTTTTGCCGACCTGAAAGGCACCATAGAAGATTTTCTACACGCCTACTTCGAAGAAGAAATGCCAGTGAGATTTCGACCATCTTACTTTCCGTTCACGGAACCTTCTGCCGAAGTCGATATTGGCTGTGTTAGTTGCGGCGGCAATGGCTGTCGCATCTGTGGCCACAGCGGCTGGCTGGAAATAATGGGCTGCGGCATGGTGCATCCGCATGTACTCGAGATGTCGAACGTAGACCCCAAAAAATATAACGGATTCGCATTCGGAATCGGCATCGAACGCCTGGCGATGTTGCGCTACGGCGTCAGTGATTTGCGCACTTATTATGAAAACGACCTGCGCTTCCTGCAGCAGTTTCACTAACACGCTTATTAACAATAATTTATTACAAAACAGTGTCTGGTTCCGATGATTTTTAGCGTAGATTGGTTACATGAATTGGTTGATCCAAAGATGGACAATCAATCACTTATGGATGAATTAACTATGGCAGGCTTGGAGGTCGAACGGTCGATTCCGGTCGCCAGGGATTTCTCCGGCATTGTTGTTGGTGAAGTTGATTCAGTGGAAAAACATCCCGATGCCGACAAACTCAGTCTATGCCTGGTAAACGATGGATCCAACATATATCAGGTAGTCTGTGGCGCTCCGAACGTACGTGCTGGATTGAAAGCACCTTTTGCCAAGGTCGGCGCAGAAATTATCGGCAGTGCAGATGAAAAACCATTCATAATTAAACCGGTAAAAATACGCGGCATCGAATCCAACGGGATGCTTTGTTCGGCGGAAGAACTTGGCCTGGCGGAAAGTTCAGATGGTTTACTCGAACTCTCTGATGACGTAGGGCTTGGCGAAGATCTACGCAGCCTGCTAAACCTGAATGACCTCAGTATTGAATTAGACCTGACCCCAAACAGAGGTGACTGTCTGAGCATGATAGGTCTCGCCAGGGAGGTCGGAGTACTTACGCGGCAAGAAGTCAAAACTGCAAAGGTGGAAATCGTCGATGCGACGATCGGCGCTGAGTTTCCTATCGAGATCACCGCAAAAGACGGTTGTCCCCGATACCTTGGGCGAGTCATAAAAAATGTCAACCCGAGCGCCGAGTCACCTGTTTGGATGCGGGAAAAACTTCGTCGTTCCGGCCTTCGAAGCATAGACCCGATTGTAGATGTGACGAATTATGTATTGATGGAGTTTGGCCAACCCATGCATGCCTTCGATTATTCCACGCTGGAGGGAAAGATCGAAGTCCGCATGGCCAATGAAAAAGAAAAACTGACTTTACTAGATGGTAAAGAAATTGAACTGACCCCTGATATTCTGGTAATTGCCGATGCCAGGAAAGCCGTCGCCATGGCTGGCATCATGGGCGGACTCGATACCTCGGTCACCGAGGCGACCAGGGATGTGTTTCTCGAATGCGCATTTTTTGCGCCATTAGCCATCGCGGGCAAGGCGCGTTCCTATGGCATGCACACCGATGCCTCTCACCGCTACGAGCGCGGTGTAGATTACCAGCTACAACATCGAGCCATGGCGAGGGCGACACAGCTGTTATTGGAAATAGTTGGCGGCGAGGCGGGCCCGGTCACCGAGGCAATCGGTAATTTGCCTGAGCAACTGAAGATCGAATTACAATTCTCCTCAATTTTAAGTTTGCTCGGTGTAGAAATTGCGCAGGATGAAGTTATTGATATTCTGAGTCGGCTTGGGTTTGGGATTGCCAGCAGGACAGAGTCAGCACTAGAGGTCGAAGTACCCTCATTTCGGTTCGATGTGACTATCGAGGTGGACCTGATCGAAGAACTGGCCCGCATCTACGGCTACAACAAGCTGCCGAAAACTCCGGGATTAGGCAGTCAGCCGCTGAGGTCCCAAGCCGAAGCCAGTGTCAGCATAGGCCGTATTCGGCAGCTTTTAGTCGGTCTGGGCTATCAAGAGGTGGTCACCTACAGCTTTATCGACCCAATATTGTCAGCACTTGTCTGCCCACAGGATGTGGCTATACCACTACAAAACCCCATTTCGGAAGAAATGTCAGTCATGCGAACGAGTATCTTGCCGGGTTTATTGAGCACGTTGAGTTATAACGAGAATCGCCAGCGAGAGCGTATCCGCCTGTTTGAGAGTGGCCTGGTGTTTTCTCTCGAAGCAGACGATATCTGCCAGGTTGCCATGATTGCCGGGCTGATATCGGGGTCTAAATTTCCTGAAAACTGGAGTAATGATAAAGAGTTATGCGATTTTTATGATGTAAAAGGTGATATTGAAGTTTTGCTCGGACTGGGAGGCAAGATCGATGCCCTGAACTTCACCCCGGCTCAATACGGCTGTTTCCATAGCGGCCAGTGCGCCCGGGTTGACTACGACGGCGAGCCCATAGGCCATATCGGCGCATTACATCCTGCCATTGCCCGCAAACTCGATCTAAAAACCGCCCCGTTTCTGTTCGAATTGCAGCTGGATCCAGTGAAATCGGCTATTCTGCCCAGTGTCGAGACGCTGTCTCGCTACCCGGAGGTGAGCAGGGATATCGCCATTGTCATCGCCGATTCGGTGTCTGCAGATGCCATCCTGGCCTTGATACGGGACCAGGCCGGAGAGTTTCTGACTAACTTACGAATATTTGATGTTTATCAAGGGGATGCGGTCACAAAAGGCAAAAAAAGTATCGCTTTGGGGTTGACGTGGCAACATCCTTCACGCACTCTTAGTGACGAAGACATTAATACAATAATTAGTAGCTGCGTCAACGCACTACATGATAAATTTAATGCAAATTTGCGGAGTTAGTTGGGGAATTGACTATGGCGGATGGAGCACTGACCAAGGCCGACATGGCGGAACGGCTGTTCGAAGAACTCGGATTGAACAAACGCGAAGCCAAGGAAGTAGTTGAGCAGTTCTTTGAAGAAGTCCGCCTGTCCCTGGAACGCAATGAGCAAGTGAAACTGTCTGGTTATGGCAATTTCGATCTCCGAGACAAGAAACAGAGACCCGGTCGCAATCCGAAAACCGGTGAAGAAATCCCCATTAAGGCTCGAAGAGTCGTCACTTTCCGACCAGGACAGAAGCTAAAGGCAAGGGTAGAGGGTTATGCTGGAACCGAAGAATAACGACGAATTACCTCCAATTCCCCCCAAACGCTATTTCACCATCGGTGAAGTGGGTGAACTCTGCGCCGTGAAGCCCCATGTCTTGCGCTACTGGGAGGCCGAATTTCCCCAGTTAAAGCCAGTCAAACGGCGCGGAAACCGCCGCTATTACCAGCGCCAGGATGTCATTTTAATCAGACAAATCAAGAGCTTACTCTACGAACAGGGCTACACAATCGGCGGCGCTCGACAAAAAATGAGTGACAGCCCGGAAGATCTGACCAAATCCAACGTGAATTCCAGTGAGATCAAGTCACTGGTCAGGGATTTGGAAGAGGTTATCGGGCGTTTGTAGGGATCTTTGCTTATAGAAGCAGTACTAATTCTTTATAAAATTTATCTTGATCGGCAATTCACTGAATCTTTCTCTTATCGGGGCGTAGCGCAGTCTGGTAGCGCACTACACTGGGGGATCGATGGTAAAAAGAAGCACTGGCATAATCGTTAAGGCTCATTCCTTGAGTCAAGAATTGAAGCGATCTTCATCGGGGCGTAGCGCAGTCTGGTAGCGCACTACACTGGGGGTGTAGTGGTCGTCGGTTCAAATCCGGCCGCCCCGACCAATTAAATCAATGGGTTAAGTGACATTTAGCTTCTTTTGAAT
>CAJXIY010000003.1 GCA_913054495.1 uncultured Gammaproteobacteria bacterium
GTGTCTCTTAAGCAATCAGATGATTATGTCCAACTGGGGCTGACGGGGTACAGTCTCAGCGTGGGGGGTGACGTTGTAGATGATAATGTGCTCGCTGGACTAGATACTTCACTGGATGCCGCCAACTTCGGCAATTTGGTTTTCAGGCAATCCGCCGATGGCATCTTGACGGTAGTCAGTGATAGTGACGAAAGTGTCGCCCTGGCCAGCTTTATTCCCGATGCAAATAACATCACCCAGGCCCCAGATGGATTTACCCCTGGGCTCAGTACGGATTCTCGCGGCGCCTTTGTATTAACCACGGACGACGGCTATCAAATACCGTTGTTGCCCGCCGTTAGAGATCCCGACGACATTGTGGATCTGCTACCAGGTACGGAGGTCATCATTGGTGACCGCGGTGAAACCACCATCACCCGACCGCAGGGCGATGGCAGTAATCCTATCGTTGGCATATTCGATCCGCTGATAGTCACGTCAACCCTGCCTCCTGGCCTCTACAGCTCAGGTGACGGTGCAGACGAGGAATTACTCGTGGTATTCGCAGATGGAAGTGCGCAAACACTGCGTCCAACTATCCAGTCGCCCGATGAATTCGAACAGGCAGCAAATGCCACCGCCGGCGTCGAAAGTGTAGAAATTAATACGGATGGTTCGATCGATATACGATTTGAGGGAGCGGATCTGACAATCAGGCCTTTATTCGACATAGAACCTGGTTCGGCAACAGGCGATGCGACGCCGACGCTGCTCATAGAGGATGGTCGCTTCTTTTTTGTGAACAGCGATGGCGACCGCCAGGAATTTGTTGCCGGATAATCGGGGTATCAAATGCGGGTAGAGTTACGCGGCCTGGCTGAAAAGCCACTGCGTGGCTCTGCCCTTATTTTTGTCCCTATTCTTCCACCGACTGTAGTCTCCTTTTTTCTCTTTATTTACTCTTGATATTGCAGTAGAAGTAAGCCTGATATACGCTCTATCGGTTATACAACAATAACAGTTTTTGAGAGAGACTCATGCGCTTCGAATGCTTCACACAGCCTCAGCTACCATGCTTGCAGGCGTGGCCTCAATGAGAGCGATCTCCAGGAGCGGGATTGGCCCGTTCGGCCTGGCCATGCTTGCGGTGCTTATGACTTTCTGGGGCATTATAACCGCCTCCCAGTCGGTCAATGACATAGTAACCGCCGACACTGATTTCACCGCCTCCGATATGCGGCAGGTGGTGAATTCTTACTGTCTTGCCTGTCATAACGATACCTTGGCAACCGCCGATTTTTCCCTGCAGAGCATCGATTTTGCTAATTCGGGCAATCACGCCGAAGCCCTGGAGAAGGTGGTTAAAAAAATACGGGGACACATGATGCCGCCAGCGGGCATGCCACGGCCTCCATTCGAGACCTACCAGGTAATGGCCAACTGGTTGGAAGGCGAGCTGGATCTGGCTTGGGCAGCGCACCCGAATCCAGGGCGGGTGACACCGATTCACCGCATGAATCGCTACGAATACAACAATACGATAAACGATCTGTTGGGGCTCGATGTCGATGTGATGGATCTGTTGCCAGGCGACCCAACCGCAGACGGCAGCTTCGATAATATTGCCTCGGCACTGCCGTTTTCCACCGCCCATATGGAGCGCTACATGTCGGTAGCGCGCCAGGTGACTCGCCTGGCGACGGGTCTGCCGCCTGTAACCAGCGTCAGCATCTACGATATTCCACTCTATATGAACCAGGACTGGCGCCAGAATGAGGACATGCCATTCGGGACCCGTGGCGGTATCGCGGTTTCTCATCACTTTCCGGCGGATGGTGAGTATGAGATAAAAGTGAATCTGCAGACCAACTATCAGGACTATGTCAAAGGTCTGGGTTGGGCCCAACAGCTCGAAGTGCGACTCGATGGACGTTTGCTGCAACGCTTTGAGATCGGTGGCGATGCGCCTGGCACACCGGCACCGCTGAGTTTCACCGGCACCGGCGAGCCCGGCAGTATCGACTGGGAACAATATATGATCACCGAGGAGGGCGCGGGCCTGGAAGTCCGCGTGCCGGTGAAGGCCGGGCCGCGGCTGCTTACGGTATCCTATGTGCGGCAGCAATTGGAAGACGAGGGTATTCCACAGCCGGCACAGGGCGGCAGGCTTAACACCAACAGCGAAGTCTACATGAACTATCAAAAGGTTCATTCCGTGGAAATCGCAGGACCTTACGCCGCCGCCGCGACGGTGTCCGGCGTCGGCGATTCACCCAGCCGTCGGCTGATTTTTTCCTGTCAACCGCAGCAGCAGGTGCAGGAGAGTGCCTGTGCGACTGAAATTCTGGGCAATATGGCGCGCCAGGCCTATCGCCGGCCGGTTTCTGATAGCGACAGGGAACTACTGCTCAGTTTCTTCAATCGGGGTCGTGAACAGGGAGGCAGTTTCGAGGCAGGTATTCAGTTCGCGCTGGAATTCATGCTCAGCGATCCCGATTTCCTGATCCGTCACTATGCTGTTCCCGCAAATCTGGCAGTGGGTGAAATATTTGAACTCAGTGACCTGGAGTTGGCATCGCGTCTGTCATTCTTCCTCTGGAGTAGCGCCCCGGATGAGACTCTGCTGGACCTGGCCGAACAGGGCCAGCTCTCGGATCCGCGTATTCTCGCGCAGCAGGTCAGGCGAATGCTGGCCGATTCTCGAGGGGTGACAACCCTGGTGGAGGATTTTGCCGCACAATGGTTGAATCTGCGACGCCTGGATGAAGTGCAGGTAAACTCGGTGCTGTTTCCTCAATACGATATGAGTCTGATTGAGGCCTTCGGTCGTGAGACAGAGTTGTTCGTGGCGCAAACTATTACCAGTGATGCCAGTGTTCTGGAACTACTGGATGCAAACTACAGCTTTCTAAACGAACGGCTTGCCAGGCATTACGGTGTCGAGGGGATTTACGGTAGTCGCTTTCGCAAGACCGAATTTCCGGATACTTCCCAACGTGGTGGCCTGTTGGCACATGGCGCTCTGCTCACGGTCACCTCTTATCCGGGGCGAACCTCACCGGTGTTACGGGGTAAATGGCTGTTGGATAATTTACTCGGCACGCCATCACCGCCACCGCCACCGAACGTGCCGGTGCTGCCAGAAGCTGAACGGGGAAAAATTCCCACTTCTATTCGCGAGAGACTGGACCGTCATCGCGAGGACCCGGTCTGCGCAAGCTGCCATGTCATTATCGATCCTCTGGGCTTCGCCCTTGAAAATTTTGATGTGATTGGCGCCTGGCGCGAATTTGATGAGATAGGAAACCCGGTTGATACCGACGGCAGTTATCCGGGCGGTGTGCAGTTTTCAGGATTTGCCGACCTTCGCGACTGGATGACCGGCCGGCCCGATCAATTCACCCATACCCTGGTGGAGAAACTAATGACCTATGCTCTGGGTCGGCGTCTGGAATATTACGATCAGCCCACGATTCGCGACATCGTGCGCAAGGGCGCGGCCGACAATTACAGTTGGTCATCCCTGGTGCTGGGGATTGTCGAGAGTCCGGCGTTTACCAGCAGTGTTGCGGCGCAGCAATTGGCCGAAATACCTACTGAGGAAGCCGCAGAAAGCACAGAGCCCAAGGCACTGGCGAGTTCGCGTAACTGAGGTCGGTGCTACTGAAGTAAAGATTTTTGACCTGTTCCCATGTTATATTCGAGCACTGGTCTATTCGCGTAATAACGGATCTCCATGTGAGGTAGCGACAGCATGACAAAAAAAGCTAGATCATTAATTTTTGGTACCGGCAAGGCGATATCTCGCCGCACCGTTCTGCGTGGCGCCGGCGCCGCCCTGGCGCTGCCATTGCTCGACGCCATGACGCCTGCGTTTGCCCTTGGCTCGAGCGCACCCATTCATCGCTTTCAGACCGTCTATGTACCCAATGGCATGGCCATGGATTACTGGTTGCCCACCACGGTGGGGCGAGATTTTGAATTGACCCCGATTCTGCAACCACTCGCAGCCTACAAAGAGAAGATGCTGGTGCTGAGCGGACTCAAGGCCAACTGGAATATCGCCCACGCCGGTGCCGGTGGCTCGTTCCTGACCGGGGTAACGCGTGGCGGTCGCAATGAGGTTGAGATTCTGGCAGATGTATCGGTGGACCAACTGCTGGCCGTGCACCTCGGTAAAGAGACGCAGCTGTCATCGCTGGAACTTTCCATGGATGCACCGGCTCTGGCAGGCGCCTGTACCGCCAATCTGAGTTGTGTCTATACCCATACGCTGTCATGGCGCAGCCCCACCGAACCACTGCCCACGGAGCACAATCCCAGGGCAGTATTTGAACGTTTATTCGGTGACAGTGGCAGTACCGCACGTGACGCGCGGGAAATCAGATTAAGACAGCAGAGCAGCATCCTCGACGCGGTGATGGATAAGTTGTCGGGTCTGGAGTCCAGCCTCGGTGCCGAAGACCGTCACCTGATGGGAAGCTACACCGAATCTGTGCGCAATATTGAACGGCGCATACAGAAAGCTGAGGAGCAGATCGATCTGGATCTGCCAGAAATCGATCAGCCGGCAGGAGTGCCAGTGGAGTTCGAGGATCACATGGAAATCATGCAGGACTTACAGGTGCTGGCCCTACAGAGCGACCTGACCCGTGTCATCACCTTCATGATGAGTAAAGAACAGAGCGCGCGTCCTTACCCCCAGATCGAGGTGCCCGACGCGCACCACCCATTGTCTCACCACAACAATAATCCGCAGCTGGTGGAGAAGATGTCGAGGATCAACACCTATCACACCACGCTGTTTGCCAGGTATCTGGATAAGCTGGCGGCGATTCAAGAAGGTGACCGCACGCTGCTGGATAACATGACCATTCTCTACGGTGCCGGCATATCCAATAGTACGGTTCACTCAGGTGATAATTTGCCAGTGCTGTTAGTCGGTGGCGGCGCGGGCTGGCTATATGGCGGCGAGCATGTGCAGTATCTGCATCAGCCGACGATGGCGGATCTTCACCTGACCCTGATGGACAGATTCAAGTTTCCTATCGACCGTATCGGCGGTAGCACCGAGCCTCTTCCTATTTTTTGATAAATGGGGTCAGAGGATAAATGGGGTCAGAGTAAAAATACAGTAGTTGTCTCTGGACAACTACTGTATTTTTACTCTGACCCCATTTATCTATCTCAACCTCGAGAACATAAACTATGTTAACTGGCTGGCGTAAACTCCTCCTACTTGGTTTAAGCTTGGTTGCCTTGCAAGCTGTGTTTGCTGGACCGGTCTTCAGTCAAGGCATGCCGGTCGTAGTACAAACCGCCAAGGATGCCGATTGGGAAACCTTACACAGGCTGTTGAGTGACGGCTTGCAGCCTAACGCAGTCTATGGAGATGGTACTTCGGCCCTGCACTGGGCCAGTTACCATGAAAGCATCGACAGTGCCCGGCGGCTTCTTGCCAGTGGCGCCGAAGTGAATTCCACCACCGATCTTGGCGTAACCCCGTTGTGGCTGGCTGCTCAAAATGGCAACGCTGCCATGGTTCAAATCCTGCTGCAGGCCGGCGCCGACCCAAATATTGCGCTGTATTCTGGTGAAACCGTTGTGATGACGGCAGCACAATCGGGCAATGCGGATGTGGTCAGACAATTGTTAGCGGCGGGAGCCGATCCCAATCCGGCTGTCACCCGGGACCAGACTGCCCTGATGTGGGCAGCCAATCAGGGGCATGCCGACGTGATCGAGGCGCTGCTCGAATTCGATGCCGATGTGCATGCCCGTTCCCTGGTGCGAACCCAGTATGTGAAATCCGAGAAAATTCAGGACAGCAATCCCGCCTACAAATATTGGATCGAGCAAGGCGGTAACACCCCATTGATGTTCGCAGCCAGATCCGGTGATTTACGTTCGGCGCAATTGCTGGTGGCAGGTGGCAGCAATGTTAACGAGGTGTCCGCGTTTGGAACCAGCCCGGCCATCATGGCGATCCATGGCGGTAATGCAGAACTATTAGACTTTCTGTTGGCCAGCGGCGCCGATACGGAATCGGTGGTCAGTGGTCACACCGCTCTACATGCTGCGGTGCTGCGTGGAGATAGGGAGGCGGTACGCGTTCTGCTGGACCACGGCGCGAACACGGAAGCACTACTAGAACGTCCGACACCGGTGCGTCGACAGTCAACGGATTACAATTTTCATGACTCACTCCTAGGCGCAACGCCACTCTGGTTAGCTGCCAGATTTTCGGAGCCGCAGATCATGGAGGCATTGCTGGCGGCTGGCGCCGATGCGCTGGTGGTCAATGATGTTCACTACCCGGCCGAGCGCCGCGGCGAAAACTTCATGGCCGAGGAAGGCGAGATCTCGCTATTGATGGCGTCAGTAGGCATGGGGCACCGACGTCTTCGAGTCAGCTGGGGTACGCCCGAGCGCCGCGCCGGCCAGACCGGTCAGGACCGGGAGTCATTGATCCTCGACACGGTCACCGTCGCCGTGCGAGCCGGAGTGGACCTCAACGCTAGCGATGCAGCGGACCAGACTGCTCTGGCCTTCGCCAAAGCTCGCCGCTACGATTCGGTGGTGGCCTTTCTGCTGACGGCTGGGGCTCGGGAATAAACAGCAAATCCGGAGTGAAATTCATCGGCCGCTGAATTACGCAATCCCATGACCACCCCTGCCAATGCTCTACTAGCTAACGATTTCGTCAGCAACAAAAATCAATTGGGTAAACTGTCCGCACCTATTTCCGTTAGTCAGGCATATCCAATCGCGACTACTAAACAATTGCCGTGGAGCAAGCTATGCAAAGGTTCGTGTTCTCAGCGTTTATTCCCCTGATCTGTGTGTCAATTTCCGTTTCGGTAGTTGCCGCAGAAAACGACAACAGACGTCTGTTGACTGCCGAAGACTACTTCGCCATTTAAACAGGTAGGCAGCCCACGTATCAGCCCCGAGGGCGATTGGATCGCCTATACCGTCAGGGAAACAGATTTAGAGGAAGACAGTTCAGAGACCCGACTGTGGATGGTATCTACCGATGGCGAGAAGTTGCTTGCCATGACCGGTGTTGGTACTTCTGCCAGGACGCATAGTTTACGCCCGCTTCAATTACGAATTCTAGGGAACTCGTGATTGATAGGCACTACGAACTAAAACCACCCGAGTTCCGTCATCGCCCAAGGTGCGTTCCATACTTTCGTCATTCGTGTAACTCTCGAATCCCCACCTATTTTCAATATGTACACATAGTGCATTTTGGTCATTCGCGTCCGCTTTATCTGGCCGAAGCGCCCAACTTCGCTGCGAAGCTGCAACAAGCGGGTATAGATCTAGATTCATTCAGCCGGTTGCCCCGCGTTAGTAAGAGTGGCGAGCCTGGTCAATGAGCATTTTATTCGCAAAGCTCTAGTGGTTTAAGTGCTCCCGCTCTTTACCAAGGACACTCGAATTCCGAAACGGCTGTATTTTTTCTTCCGCCCCTTTTATCATCCAGAGCGCTTATACCCAATGCTGCGGCCAATCATTCATGAATACATCGCTGTTAAAAGAAGACACCGCCGAAAATCTTTATCAACCCCTGGCGGCGAGATTGCGACCTCGGAGCTTGCAGGAATTCACGGGTCAGGAACATTTACTCAGCCCAGGCAAATCGATTTTCGAAGCGATCCAGAACAAGCTGCCGCACTCGATGATTTTGTGGGGTCCGCCCGGCGTAGGAAAGACTACCCTGGCGAAATTACTTGCCGCCGCCTGTGACTGCCACTTCGAATCTATGTCGGCAGTGCTCGATGGCGTGAAAGAAATTCGCGCGACCATAGAGCGAGCTCGCTATCATCAATCCACCGGCTCTCGTCAGACCATTCTCTTCGTCGATGAGGTGCATCGATTCAATAAGGCGCAACAGGATGCGTTTCTTCCCCATATCGAGAATGGCACCGTGCTCTTCATCGGTGCGACCACTGAAAATCCATCTTTTGAACTGAACAATGCCTTGCTCTCCAGAACCCGCGTGTATTTGTTGAAATCGCTGACAGAAAGCGATTTGGAGAACGTGATTGATAATGCGCTGCAGGACAAAGTAAGAGGATTGGGCAAGCTCAACTTACAGTTGAGCGACGATCAAAAGCTGATACTGGCACAGGCGGGGGATGGCGATGCCCGTCGTTCTCTAAACTATCTCGAAGTACTCAGCGATATGGCTGAACTCGTGGATGGGGTCCGGGTTATCTCGGATCAGCATATAGAGCAGGTGCTGGAAGAAGGCTATCGCCGATTCGATAAGCGTGGGGATAGTTTTTATGAGCAAATTTCCGCCTTGCATAAAGCCGTGCGGGGATCATCCCCCGATGGTGCGCTCTACTGGCTGGCAAGGATGCTGGACGGTGGCTGTGATCCTCTCTATATCGCACGTCGCTTGGTGAGGATGGCGTCGGAGGACATAGGCGTGGCCGACCCCAGGGCCTTACAGCTATGCTTGAATTGTTGGGATACCTATATGCGACTGGGCAGCCCCGAAGGGGAGCTGGCACTGGCCCAAGCGGTGGTCTATCTGGCAAGTGCACCGAAGAGCAATGCAGTTTATGAGGCTTTCAATCTGGCGCAAAAAGCGGTTGTCGACAACGGTTCTTTGGAAGTTCCGCTACATCTGCGCAATGCCACTACTTCATTGGGAAAGCAATTGGGATATGGCAAAGAATATCGCTATGCTCACAATGAAGAAGAAGGCTTTGCCGCCGGAGAAAGCTATTTTCCGCAGTCCCTGCAACATGCGCAATTTTACTTTCCCAAGAACAGTGGTTTGGAAAAGCGCATTAAGGAAAAGCTGGATTATTTTCGCCAGTTAAATGCAAAGTCAGATAACAAGCGTTATGATGGCGCGGATTAAATTCCGCGACTGGGGATTTCCCATAAAACGATTTACAAGACTCGGCTATCTCAAGGGATCAGATCGCACGCGCGGCAGCTCCCAGTCGGAAACCTGGATAAGCGAAGGCAGTGGTGATTTTGTCGCAGTCTTTATCTGTTACTTCTTCTCTGCGGGCAACTACGTACCAATTATCTCTGACGATCGTTTCAATTTGATCAATGACGATTCGTGCATCATCGGGTGCAAGATAGAAGTGTTCGCATTGCGTTAGCAGGTTTTCTGCATTTGCAAAGCGACCCATGTCGCCACATTCAAGGGCTAGGTCTCTGTGATCAGTGCTGATCGGAGTCGACGGCGTTAGATCGTAGGCAGGAGAAAGCTTCCAGTGTGTGTCCATGGCAACAACAGCATGATTACGCGGGTGATCATCAATGTTGGAGATCAGGGCGTTGAAGACCATGCGCCGGAATAAATCAGCAGCATCGGTTTTTGGCTGTGACGATATGCGGCGCAATTCTTCTACCAATGAAACATAGGACCAGTTCTCACGGCGCTGTGGGTCATCGTCCGTTCTCAGTAAAGTCATCGCGCTAAGCATCCGGCCTCGGCGGTAGCCTTCTTTCGTGTGTTCCCGATCAAATCTCTTGACCATGAGTACATCGCGATCACCGATTGTTATTACTTTACTGTCTGCTGTGTGTATGCCGCAATCACGAGCAAGTATCATCATCGCATGTTCAACACGCGCTTCATTCCACCTGTCATCCGCGCGGTTGAATTTTGCAATCCAGAGCGCGCTGTCATCTTCGATAACGGCTTTCGGACGCGCTCCACCCATTGATGTTCCACCGAACATCAATTCCTGGGCTTGCTCCGCGTCAGGCTCATCTGGAATATCTTCATCTGCAATGATTGCATCGGCAAGTTCTTGCAGCCGCTCCAGTGCTATCGTCTGATTAAACTCTCTGCGTGGTGCAGGAGGTTCCGCATTCCTGCCAAAGCCGAGCGCACCGGCACGGTCATCAGGTGAATAGAGGAGATAATCAATCTCGCCTAGCTCTGCCAGGCCTGCGCGTTTTTCAATAACCCTGCGGCCCCAATAATCAGGGCTGGAATCACGAAGGGCACCAAAGACGCCCTTTAAGATACTAGTCTCATAGGTCTTGCTTGCGAGCTTGAGTTCAAGCGGGTCTATTACAACCGAATTGTCGCTTTCGAGATAGCTCCGGCCATAGACAAATTTGCCAGTAGGATTGCCGCGCCGGTCCTTCGCTAGCGCGAATTTTCCAGCAGTGACAAACTCCGTCTGGCCGGGAAGCATGATATAGACGAAACATTCATTTTCTGATGGCCTAGAATTCATTGTCCAGCCCCTCTTTCACACGGGTACGGGCGCGTTCTTTCGACAGAGACAGGTTCATCCCCTCTTCGTCCAATGCCGGGTCGGCAAGCCCTTCCATCGGCGATAGCAGGTCATAAGCCCAGAGCAGAGCGGTATAGACAGCGATGCCGGTTGAGACCTTGCCTTTTTCTGCGTCCGATACCGCACGCGGCCCTGTGCCGATCTTTTCTCCGACCTCCCCAATCGTCAGATTGCGGCGTAGTCGTGCTGTGCGCAGGTTCGAGCCAAGACGCCTGATCGCCTGTTCGACTGCATAGGGTGGTGCCTGTACCAATGTGTTTTTCGCTGTCATCTGCTCTTAAGGGCCTCTTATCCCGGTTAATCTGCTCTTAAGAGCGTATCAAGGTTTCGTGGCAACAACAAGAGCAATCCGCTCTTAAGAACAGGTTAAGTGATTTAAGGAGCTCATAAGAAGAGCATATTTAGGGTGTTTTGAGTTAGATATTGAAGTCTTGTACATCGCCAAAACCTTTTGGACTAATCCCTTCCTAATATAAGCGGAAATTTAGCTCATCTGGGCTAGTGGCTTTTCATAGAACCAGGTTAGCGCTCAATCTAGCCCTGTGATTGGGGGTTATAGGGCCAGTCAGTAGGTAAGTTTAAAGTCGGCTTCGGTGGATGCGCTATTGATTGAATGCGCAGCCAAGCAATCACGATCTGATCCCATATTCCCTATTTTATTTGCTGCATCTGGCTATCGCACCGGTCGCGCATGGGCTGCACCCCGAAAAATCGCGTTCATCAGCATCACATTGAGTCCGTCCATATAGGCTCTGACCGTTGGATCCTGGGTAAAGGCAATCACCTGCCCGGCGCCCTGAGACTGTGACACCAGGAACGGTTTGTAAGCCAATTGACGCCGGTTCTCTTCCCAGAGGTAGCCACTGGCAAGCAGATCATCGGGGCCCTGAAATCTGGCCACATTGAAGCCATCGTTTAGCCTGATCGGTGTATACACATCGGTGCCCCGCACCAGCACGTTCACCACCGGGGCGACACCGGCGGTCAACCAGTGCTCCTGATCGACATCGGCCCGCACCAGCACGCCGGCTACCGAATCCGGGTCATCATCCAGGGGAATAATCTGCTCTTCGTATTCTTCCAGTTCGGTCAGATATTGGCCGTCAACCGTGGCTTCTTCGGAATCCTCATCGTCTTTTTCATCTTCTTCCACTTCCACCACGGCTTTCTCTCGCCTGATAGCGATCAGATCTACATCCGGATCTGCCAGGAATCGAGTCGCATTGCCAAGACTGATGAGCACACCGCCACGCTCTACCCAGCCTTTGAGATTGTCGATTCCAGATTTCCCCAGGGCCGCCTTGTAACCGGCACCGTTCATCAGCGGTAGGATCAATACCTGGTAACGGCTCAGATCGGCCGTGCGTAATCGACTAACGCGGATTGGTGTGACCGGAAAATCGAATTGCCTCTCGATCACGAATCGCGTGTTGCCCGCACTATACGACGCCGTGGGCCGGTCCCAGGCCATGGCTATTTTTGGCATGTTGAAGCGAACTACATTGGCGCTGCCGAAACTCGGACCATCGGTTACCCAACTGTCGTTAACCGATACCACATTGGCTCCAGTCTGCGCCGCGAGTGACTCGACTATCCCATGAATATCAGGTGGATTATCAGTCACATCCAGGATCAGTGTGCCTGCAGGATATTCGGCTTCTATGTTGGTAAAAGCCTTGTCGTTGCTCTTCACGGACAGGCCTGCGCGCAAGGCCCCCGCCAGAAAACGTACCGCAGGTGCCGAACCCCAGGGCACAAGGTAAGCCACCGATGCCTGGCCGCCGCTGATGCTGCCGGGTTGAACCAGGTCAGTACCGATTAATTCAAAATCACCGGAAGGAACACGATTACAGGTGTGGGTTTCGACATTCATCATCAAGGGCAGTGACCAGGCGGTCACATCGTATATCTCATCGGGCAGATTGCGCGCGCGTCGACGTTCCTGTTCGGCAAGAAATTCCGCTTCCATAGAGACTTCCACGTCCAACAGCGTGCGAATGAATCGTTTCGCCGGCTGGTCTGTTCTGATTACAAAGCTTCCCGCTGCATAGGACTCACCACAGGCATTGAATTCAGCCTGGGCACGACCGACTTCCACATCCTGCCGGCTCAACAGACCCGCAAGCTTGTTGGCGGCAGCCTGATCATTCTGGGTCGGCAAGATGTAGGCTCGAATGTCTTCATCCTCACCTTCTTCGATCGCCGAGACGCGGAAATTGTAAAAATCGGTAAGGAATTTTTCTCTATTGTTGGCGACTGTTTCAGCCGTGGACAATGAGGTTACAAAATGGTTTCTCACCGTGTAGCGGTAATGTAATTCATTGCCATCATATTGCCTTACTACCAGTCCCCGGGCCGAAGCCTGCTCGTAGGTCATGGCGATACTGCCAAAATAAGAGGGCCAACTGGCACCGTAGCCGGGATAGAAGGCATCGTAGACTTCGCGAGTAAAGTAGTCGAAGCCATACATATCGAAATAGCGTGCATTATTGCGACCGAACAACTGCAGAGATGCGCGTTGATCTTCTGCCAGGTGTGGATTGTAGGGAATAGCCTCCGGTGCGAAGAAATAGGTGCCATCCGAGCCCATCTCATGAGCATCCACATAGGCGACGGGATACCATTGCAGCATCGCCGCAGTACGCCCCTGGGTTTCTGGTTGGGTTTGGATGAACCAGTCCCGGTTCATGTCAAATAGATAATGATTGGTACGACCGCCGGGCCAGGGTTCGTCATGTTCGGCAGCGAGTCGGTCCGAGTCTGGCACCAGGCCCTCGGCGATTTCGAAATTGTGGATGAACCGATCCCGCCCGTCGGGATTCTGCATAGGGTCGATGACAACAACGGTGTTGGCCATGATGTCTGCTACACGTGCATCATTTTGCGAGGAGAGCAGATGGTAGGCCGTTAACATGGCGGCGTCGGTGGAGGATATCTCGTTGCCATGCACACCATAGGATAGCCAGGTCACCGCCGCCTGTGACTCGATAATCTGCGCCGCGTCATCCTCATCGGTGATACGGGGATCGGCGAGGCGCTGCATATTGGATTTAATCGCATCGAGATTGGCAATATTCTCAGGGGCCGAAACTACCGCAAGAATCAATTCGCGATTTTCCCAACTTCTTGCATATTCGGTAATCACCATTCGCTCCGGAGCCGCCGCGGCCAGGGCCTCAAAGTATCGAATTACGTCGCGGTGCCAGGTAATTCTGTCACCCGGCGCGTAACCGAGCACGGCTTCCACGGTAGGGATAGTCGGGTCATATTGCGCATCTGGCCAGTACACAAACTTTTCCTGCGCCAAAATTGATGAAATCGGCATCGAGCCGAACACCAGCGTCAGCAGCATGGGAAGTGAACATCGAAGTGAAGTGAATTTTATTTTCATACCGGTCTCTTTGTGTTTGTGTTTTCCTGGGTAATGGACACATCTGGATTGTCATTACCTGCGAATTGCTCCGGATCGATGCGCAATGGGACATAAACCGGAGATGAAGCGCAAAGACTAGCGTTTTTTGGCGCTGCCTTCTACTTCAAACTTATCCATCAATCCGTAGTCTGAGAGGCCGAAAATCGGGGCTTCTCCCTGGTCTATGCCGCCATAAATTATGTGATATGTCTCCACGCTAAGATATGATCCCACGGCAGAGCTTAATGGTCATGGACGCAAATCCATCCAGGGTTTATTCTGCGGGCTGCAATTCACACCGAGGAAACCTGAACCATGGCCGGACTACTCTCCAGGGAACGAATTATTGCGCCTGCTGGCTACAATCGTTGGCGCGTGCCACTGGCTTCCGTAGCCATACATCTGTGCATTGGCTCCGTCTATGCCTGGAGTATTTACAATCCATCGCTGACTCGGCTATTTGGCGGCGTCACCAGTGCCGCGGATGACTGGAGCCTGAGCGAAGTAGTCTGGGTGTTTACCGTGGCCATCGTCTTCCTCGGGCTGGCCGCCGCGTTCGCGGGCAAGTGGCTGGAGCAGGTAGGTCCGCGCAAGGTCGGGGTCGTTTCCGCCATCTGTTGGGGTGGTGGTTACATCGTCGGTGGCATTGGCATCGCCACCCATCAGCTGTGGTTGCTGTACTTCGGCTATGGTGTCATCGGTGGTTGTGGCCTGGGTCTGGCTTATGTTTCTCCTGTCAGCACCCTGATCAGGTGGTTCCCGGACCGCCGCGGCATGGCCGCGGGCATGGCGATCATGGGCTTTGGCGGCGGCGCCATGATCGGCACGCCGATGAAAGAATATTTTATCAGGCTGTTCTACCGGGCACCGGATTTTCTTGGCGCCATTGGCGACGTCGAGCTTGTTACCCAGGCGGGCAGGCGCTTCGCCGAAGTCGCCGGCGTATTGCAGGAGGTGGTGGTGGCGGGCGCAGCCGAAGTGCGCGACATGACAATACCCGGTCCGGAGGGGGTCTATCTGGTGAATTCTGGCAGCTCCGGTGTTGCCGAAACCTTCTTCATCATCGGCTTGATTTACCTGGTGGTGATGTTGTTGGCGGCATTCTCCTATCGCTTGCCGGCAGAGGATTGGAAGCCCGAGGGCTGGCAGGAGCCCGATGCGGACCAGCGCCATGCACTTATTTCTGGCAACGATGTCGATATCGACCAGGCGCTGAAGACCCCTCAGTTTTATCAACTCTGGATCGTACTCTGTCTCAATGTCACCGCCGGGATCGGCGTCCTCGGCGTCGCCAGAACCATGATCACGGAAATCTTCGGCACCACCCTGCCGGGTACGGTCGATACGGCTTTTGCCGCGACCTATGTGGTGATGATCAGCGCGTTTAATATGGTGGGGAGATTTATCTGGGCCAGCGCATCGGACTATATTGGTCGTCGTAATACCTACTGGATTTTCTTCGTGCTCGGGATCGCCCTGTATCTGTCGGTTCCATATACCGCAGCCCAGGTCAGCGTCAACCAGTCTGTGGTTTGGCTAGTCTATTTCTATGGGGCGACCATGATTATTTTTACCATGTACGGTGGCGGCTTTGCCACGATTCCTGCCTATCTAGCAGATATATTCGGCACCCGCTATGTCGGGGGCATTCACGGTCGCCTGTTAACCGCCTGGAGCACCGCTGGTGTACTGGGGCCGCTGGCCATTACTTCACTGCGCCAGAACTCGGTGAACAATGCGATTACTGACTTGATGACCCGTATCGATCCCGCTGCGTTCCGAGCACAATTCGGTGCGCCTGTGGATCAGCTGCAATTATTAGTGGAACAGAACTCGGTGACGATTGCACGACTGATGGAGATTGTGCCGCCGGGCACAGTCGATCCCACCAGCGGACTTTACAATTCAACCATGGTATTGATGGCGGCGCTTCTCGCTATCGCCCTGGTTAGTAATGCCTTGATGCGACCGGTAGACGCGAAGCATCATATTGTTGATTAAGTGAGAGTTTTTTCCGCACAGCATCGATAGGAAGTTCCAATTGTTATTACACACGAGCTGCGAATTAAGTTTTGAAATTTCGGTACCGACGCCCTTCGTGCTGATGCTGCGTCCCCGTGGTGATTATCAGCAAGAGGTTACACGGGAAGAGTACAATCTGGATCCTGCGACGCCCATGGTCGAGTTTACAGATGGCTATGGCAACCTTTGTCAGCGCTTGATAGCGCCGCCGGGAGTCTTCACTATTGCCACCGCTGCCGATGTGATTACGGCGCAGAACGTAGACAGGAAACCGGGGGCAGAGTTTGTCGAGGTACAGAAGCTTCCAGAGGCTATGCTCAGTTACCTGCTGCCCAGTCGCTATTGTGAGTCGGACCGATTCGGCGCGATGGCGAAAGAAATTACTGCGGGCCATAAGCTGGGCTATGACCAGGTTGCCGCCATCGAAGATTGGTTGCGCACCAGGATCCGCTTTGAACCCAGAAGCAGTGACATCCCGGTTTCAGCGACGGAAGTCAATAGCAGGCAGTCGGGGGTTTGTCGTGACCTGTCCCACCTCGGCATCGCTCTGTGTCGCAGCCTGACGATTCCAGCTCGCCTCATAGTCGGCTATAGATATCAGTTACAGCCAATGGACTTGCACGCCTGGTTCGAGGCCTATGTGGGCGGCTGCTGGTACACCTTCGACGCCGTGCAAACCGATACCAAGGGAGGCTACGTGGTAGTCGGCATCGGTAAAGATGCGGCCGATGTGGCTATTTATAATCAGTTTGGCCCGCCGGTGTTTCCTATCGTGCATAAAATCGGCGTGGATCTCCTTGCCTCCGATTAGGCGGTGAGACCTGTAAACAGGTGCCAATAAGGACGCAGGAAATAAACATATTCCCCCCGTCCCTATTTATTGCCCGTTATCTACGACTATAGTTTTACGTGTCGGAGTCTGAGGGCATTGGTAATCACGGATACGGAACTAAAGCTCATCGCCGCCGCCGCTATCATGGGCGATAGCAGGATGCCGAAAAACGGATACAGGAGGCCGGCGGCAACCGGTATACCCGCCGCGTTATAGATAAAGGCGAAGAACAGGTTCTGCCTGATATTACGCATAGTGGACTGACTTAGGCGTCTGGCGCGCACGATTCCACGCAAATCTCCTTTAACCAGGGTGACGCCTGCGCTTTCCATCGCTACATCGGTTCCCGTTCCCATGGCAATGCCGACATGGGCCTGAGCGAGGGCCGGGGCATCGTTGATACCATCGCCCGCCATGGCAACGATATGACCCTGCATCTGTAATTGACTAACGGCATCGACTTTCTGCTCAGGCATTACTTCCGCCTGAACCTGGTCGATGTCGAGTTGACTGGCGACGGCAGTAGCGGTGGCGCTGCTGTCACCGGTGAGCATGACAATCTTGATGCCCGCGGCATGCAGGTCACGAATAGCTTCCGGGGTGGACACCTTGATAGGATCGGCGACGCCGATCAGGCCCGCCGCCTCGCCATCGATAGCGATCAGCATGACAGTCGAGCCGTCAGCGCGCTGTCGATTCGCGCGCTGAGATAGTTCTTTTGCGTCAATACCCAGACTTTCCAACAATTTGGCATTGCCTAGAGCTACCTCATGTCCATCGACCTGTCCCTTAACGCCCTGGCCAGTGACGGATTGAAAATTTGCCGCCTTGAGCAAAGCCACGCCCCTATCCTGGGCGCCACTGACGATGGCCTCGGCCAGTGGGTGTTCGCTGGCGCGTTCGAGGCTGGCTGCCAGGCTCAACACCGTATCCTCACTAAACCCAGTCTCGGCGCGAACTGCAACCAGTTTGGGTTTGCCTTCGGTCAGCGTGCCAGTCTTGTCGACCACCAGTGTGTCCACTTTTTCCATGATCTCTAGCGCCTCGGCGTTTTTGATCAAGACCCCGGCGATGGCGCCACGACCGGTTCCCACCATGATCGAAATAGGTGTAGCCAGGCCCAATGCACAGGGGCAGGCGATGATGAGTACAGCCACCGCGTTAACGATGGCATAGGCCAATCGCGGTTCCGGCCCCCATATCCACCAGCAGAAAAATGAAATCGCGGCGCAGGCAACCACCGCCGGCACAAAGTAAGATGCGACGACGTCTGCCAGTTTCTGAATCGGTGCGCGTGATCTCTGTGCCTCTGCCACCATGTTGACAATTTGCGCGAGCAGGGAATCTGCCCCTACCTTCTCTACTCGCATTAATAAACTTCCCGTTCCATTAACTGTTGCGCCAATGAGTTTTTCGCCGGCGTGTTTTGCGATGGGGATGGGTTCGCCGGTGACCATGGATTCATCCACACTGCTTTCACCTTCGATGACGATGCCATCTACGGGTATCTTCTCGCCCGGGCGAACCCGCAGGGTATCTCCAGGCTGCACACGCTGCAGCAGAATGTCTTCTTCCGTGCCGTCTTCGCGCACGATTCGTGCGGAGTTTGGAGCCAGGCCGAGCAACAGTTGAATGGCGGCATTGGTGCGGGAGCGGGCCCGAAGTTCGAGCACCTGTCCCAGCAGCACCAGCGCGATGATGACGGCGGCCGCCTCAAAATAAACCTCCACCAGTCCACCTTCCATTTGCATGATGGGGGGGAAGACCTGAGGCAGCAACAACGCCACCACGCTATATACCCAGGCCACGGAAACGCCAAGTGAGATCAAGGTAAACATGTTGAGATTCCACGTCACAACAGATTGCCAGCCGCGCACAAAAAATGGCCAGCCACCCCACAGCACCACGGGTGTTGCCAGCACAAATTCAATCCACTGCACGCTATGCATGGAGAGGCCGGCGGGGAGTAATCGCGGCAGCATATCCGCCGTCATCGCCAGAATCAGTATGGGAAGGGCGAGCAGTGCGCTCCACCAGAAACGTCGGCTCATGGCTATGAGTTCTTCATTCTTCTCTTCGACTGCCACCATAGTTGCTTCCAGCGCCATGTCACAGATGGGGCAGTTACCTGGACGGTCTTGCACAATTTCCGGGTGCATGGGGCAGGTGTACTCGGTTTTAGTCAACGCTACCGGTACCCCCATTCGTTCGAGGGCCATGCCGCACACGGGGCAGGTGCCAGGGCCCAGTTGTTGGACCTCTGGATCCATCGGGCAGGTATAGGTGGCGGTCTCGTCAGCTTCTTCGGCAACTGGCGTTGCATCCTTGTTCAGGTATTGCTGCGGGCTGACACCGAATTTTTTCCGGCAACCGTCACTGCAGAAATAGTATTGAGTGTCGGCATAATTGTGCTGGTGCTGGGAGTCACTCCTCACCACCATGCCGCATACCGGGTCGTGTAGTTGAAGCTGCTCTGACTGTGATTCTGCCCTCATGTCATGGTCCTTACTACGAGTCGTCATTGATTTGATTCTCGTGAGAGAACGCTGAATTTTTGTCTTCGTCGAAATTGTCGATTAGCCAAAGCTTTTCCTTCTTTCAACAAGACTTGCAGGCGTCCCCAACTATTTTACTGTACTCTCAGCTTACTTTAGTTCAATCCGAGCGATTATAGGAGAGAGAATTGTAATGAAAAAAATCCTCCCATGTGTTGGCGCTGCCCTGATGTTGTTGATTTCGATAACAGTAAATGCAGAACCGCCCATTAACGCTATTAAAATGATTCATTCGACTAATTTTGGTATCGATCGCAGCGAGTTGGAGGTAATCAAGTCGCGAATGCAGGCGGCTGTGGACGATGATCACATCGCCGGTGCTCTGTTGTTAGTTGGCAGTGACCAGGGTGTAGGTGTGGTAGAAACTGTGGGTTATCAGGGGCCCGACGACAAGACACCGGTCAATCAGGACACCATATTTAGAATTTACTCCATGACCAAGCCCATTGTCAGCGTGGCTACCATGTCTATGGTGGAAGATGGCTTGATAAAACTCGACGATCCGGTTTCCAAGTTCATACCGGAATTTGCCGAGCTGAAAGTCATCGATGAGACTACCGGCGAAATCAGCAGAAGCGATACCGCTATGACGGTTCAGCATCTGCTGACCCAGGAATCTGGTCTTATCCAGGAGTTCTTTTCTCCGGATAGTAAACTAGGAAAGCTTTATGGAGCGAATGTCTCCAGCGTCGGCAATACCGCATTACAGCTGGCCCAGAGTCTGGGCAAGCTGCCGGTGTATTTCGAACCCGGCAGCAAGTGGCACTACGGACATTCAACTGATGTCCTGGGCGCTGTCATCGAAGTTGCAGCCGGTAAACCATTGGATGAACTGCTGCGGGAACGCATTTTCGATCCACTGGGTATGGATGACACCTCTTTCTATGTGCCAGCCGCTAAAGCCTACCGCATAGCCGAACCGATTCACGGTGAGATGGGAGACAACACCATGGTGAGGCCAATGCTCTCCGGTGGCGGTGGACTCAACTCCAGCACCGAGAATTATGTGCGCTTCGCGCAGATGTTACTCAATGGTGGCGTATACCACGGCGCTCGCATTATTGAAGAAGACACCCTGGAACTGATGACCCGTAAGTACATCGGCGCGGAGGTGTCCAGAGAGTTCTTCTTTTACGGCGATCGCGGAGACTGGGGCCTGGGCTTTCATCTTCAGCCTACCGATGGCAGCAATGCCGATGGTCCACACAATTTTGGTTGGCAAGGCATCGGCGGCACCATTTTTATCGTCGATCCCAACAAGGATTTCTTCATGATTTACATGGAGCAGAAGCGCGGCGGGCCGCGGGGATCGCAATTCAATAACAACGTGGCGCAGCAGGTGATTTATAGCGCCATGAGTGAATGACAGCGCGGGGTTGGCGCAGAGGGTATCAGGGTTTGGCTAAATCCTGTTACCTTGCGCCGGATCTATAGACTCGCGAATGGTTGCAGGCGTCCCCTACTATCCTGTCACCTTTGTTGTAGGCCTTTTTACTGAGGACTCCCTAGTGTGATGCCACGTAAGTCCCCAGTATCAGCAGCAAGATCAACGTGAGGGGTAGTCTCATTGCTGACTTAAGTTCCGGCTCTTGTTGCTCTGAAATTTCCATACAGAACACACTATCCCATGCCACAACAAATTAGTATGGGAGCAACAAACCATGGTTTTGTATACAGTATTCCTGCCAGTATTCGATGTGCCTGATAAATAGAAAGAACTATTTAAAGCAGCTTACTGCGGTATGGAAGTTGTCACCACCGGGCCCATGCCCGTGATCTGAACTGTCACCGCTACATCTTTGGCCATGTCGTAGTGGTGGCCACCGGGCGGTTCGTAAATGAACGTGCCCTGTTCCACCCGTCTCATGTTATCGGGATCGTAGACGTCGGAGTCCGGACCTGTGGACACCCACCAGGTGCCCTTGAGCACGGTAATATACCGCGCCGTGCTGTGAAAGTGAGGCCGGCTGCCGCGGCCTGGGGCGAAGGTGATCTGAATGACATACAGGCCTGCCTCGCTGGGGTTGCCGTAGACGACGGTGGTTATGCTGCCCTCACTCGGCAGCATGTCATCCGGGCTGGCGATCATGAAGCCGTGTTCGTCTGGTTCCACAACCTGGCCCGATACCGACTGTATGCCCAGCAACAGTACCCCAAGCAGGCAACTGGTCCACGTAAAGATTTGTTTTTGTGTCATTTTGATCTCCTGGCCCCGATTTATGTAATTTCGTAACTGCCCTGGCTCCAATGATGTTCAGGGGCGGCGTTGCAGTTCAAAGATAACATGAGAATTAGCCGGGTTCAGCAATATTAAATCGCCTTCTTCAAGCTCCGGCTAACAAAACCCAGGGGGTCAGGTCTTGCATGATGCAAATTCTGCATCTGCTTTAGTTTTCGCAATATGCAAGACCCGACCCCGTGTTCTAATCCGGCAGGGCGAACACCCACAGTGAAGCGCCAGTCGGTGGATTGGTGATGCCGGCGGTGCGTTCCATGCCGTTGGCGTAGAAACTGCCTGAGTTCGTGGCAATAGCGACAAACTGCTTGCCGTCCACCCGGTAGGTAATCGGGTAGGAGCTGGGGGAATTATCCAGCCTCTGTTGCCAGAGGATTTCACCGCTACGCTGATCGACTGCCTTAAACCACCGATCGATGGAGCCGGTGAACAGCAAGCCACCATCGGTAGTGAGATTGCCGCTGGCGGGTGGCGCGAACTGACGCGTGGTCCAGAGCACTTCGCGGGTTTTGAGGTCCACCGCTTTCACCATTCCCCAGAGACCATTTTCCTCCGGATTAGGATATTTCTGCCAGCGCTTGCCGGTTAGGTTATTGACGCAGGTGTCCTGCATGGGAATATACAAGATGCCGGAATTAGGATTGTAGGAGGTGGACTGCATGTTTCTGGCCCCGAGTGCGTCGGGGCAAATACCATTCATTGAAAGCCCGGCCAACACCTGCCCAGGTTCAGGAATCGCCGCGGGGTTGAGGGTCTTGGCACCGGTTCGTGAATCGATTTCCGTGATCACATTCTGCATGTCGAGATCGATAGAAAACAGATAGTCACCGGTGGCTGCATCCAGCGCTTCGAAGATGGCTTCCTTGCCACCGGTAACAATTGTCTTGCGCATTTCACCATTGACCGGGAGATTAATGATCTGTCGTTCAAATGCCCAGTCGTGGTCGAGTTGGTCATTACGCATGTGTTGATAATGCCAGACCAACTCACCGTTATCGGCATTCAGCGCGATTGTGGAGTTCGTGTACAGCGCATCGGTGCTTATGTTGGGCGCGTTGGCCAACACTCTTAGGGAATCAGTATCGTAAGTGGGGGCGGGGCCGAAGTAGAGCAGGTTGAGTTCTGCATCGTAGCTGCCTGGAGTCCAGACCGAGCCACCGGTGCGCTCTTCGAGAGGCAGGCCATTCCAGCTATTTCCGCCGGCAGCATCCGGCCGCGCGATGGTGTAGAAGCGCCAGGCCTCTGTGCCTGTTTCCAGGTCTACCGCAACGATGAAATTGCCACCTGCAACGGCTCTCTGTCCGGTCAAGCCGATGATGGCCTTGCCATTAACCACCATGGGTGCGGCCTTGATTGTGTGGTCGGTCTCATTCCCCGTGTCAATCTCATGATCCCAGATCAGTTTACCGGTCTTGCTGTCCAGCGCCAGCAGGTGAACATCTGACGTAGCAACGATAATTTTGTCCTCATAGATAGCCACACCTTTCTTTGAATTCGGGGATGCATCGCTAATCAATTCCCGTTGATAACCCCAGAGCAAATCGCCACTCGCCGCATCGATTGCCTGTACCACATCACCAAAGCTGTAGGCAAATAGCACGCCGTCGTGCACCAGTGGGGTCATCATATTGGCACCGGGGGGCAGCGACCAGGTCCAGGCCACGCGCAGCTCATCGACATTACTGGTGTCGATTTGATCCAGCGGGCTATGACCCAGGTTTTCGTGGGTGCGTCGCCATACCAGCCAGTCGTCCGCCGGTGGATTCATCAGCATGGCATTGCTAACCGGCGATAGTTCGTCGAGACGACTGGTGGGGAACAGGGGGCCATTGCTTGCGTAGCCTGGAATGCGCGGCGTAAAGGGTTGGTCAACGAGGGCCTGGGCTGGAACCATGAGGTCACCGAGGTCGGCCAGCGCTTCCGGCAATGCTGTGGCACCTGCGGTAACACCGTTTTGTTGCAGCATATAAGCGAGAATCTGGCTATAGACTCGCGCTCCGAGGCCACCAGCGACTGTGGGCGGCATGCGCTGTAAATTTGCCGCAAGGGCCTCTATCGGTTTGTCGCCCCAGCGCCGGCTAAAAAAGTTTCCGCTGAGGCTGGGTGCCAGTTCGAAACCTTCCAGGCTATAACCGTGGCAAATTGCGCATTGTTCATTGTATTCACGCTCACCTTGCGCCGCCTGCTCAGCGGTGAATCCAGCAGGGGCCAGACTCTGATCTTGGGCTATTGCCGGGGCGGCGAAGAGCAATAGGCAACAGACTGTTAGCGGGTAGTGACGGAGTCTATTTGCTAACCAGCTACGATTTGTATTTATTCTGCTATCGATCATCGTTAACACCTTTTCAGATTTTTAGGCAATTGCTCGGATCTATAATTTCGTTGTCATCCCATCGTTGGCTGCGGCTGGCTGACCGGCACCAGCTAAATGTTGGGAAGCAGTCATTTAGCCAGTTTCCGCGGGTCCAGTCAAAATCCATTGCCAAGCGCAAGCTGCGGTCCGAGTTGGGATTAACCTTGTCGTGGGTTGAGAATTTGATTCTAAGCTCAGGTCTTTTAGGGTCGCGGCGTTCTCGATTTGGGTCCCAACTGCGTCGCAGTAATGTCATAGGCCAGCTCCACCCAGTCGCATATCAGCGGGCGGGTGTCTCTGGGGTCTATGACTTCCTCGATGCCGAAGGCCTCTGCGGTACGGAAAGGAGAGCGATATTGCTCCAGCATGTCTTCTAGTTCGCGCCGGCGTGCGTCGGGGTTATCCGCCGCTTCGATATCACGGCGATAGGCGGCCTGGACACCGCCTTCGATAGGTAAGGAACCCCAGTCGGCCGAGGGCCAGGCGTAGCGCAGATTAAGCCGATCGGCGTTGCCATGGCCAGCACCGGCGACACCATAGCAGCGACGGATTATCACCGACACCCAGGGTATTGTGGCCTGGTAGCAGGCCATCAGCGCCCGGCTGCCGAGTCGTACCGTACCTTCTTCCTCGGCCTCGGAGCCGATGAGAAAGCCCGGGTTATCGACGAGATTTAGCATCGGCAGGTGGAAGGTGTCGCAGAGATCGACGAAACGCATCATTTTTTCTGATGCGCTGGCATTGACGGCGCCACCATGGTGACAGGTGTCATTCGCCATGATGCCAATGGCATAACCATCGAGACGGGCGAGACCAACCACCAGAGACTCTCCATAGCCAGGGTTGATTTCGAAAAAAGACTCCGCGTCTACGATAGCGTGAATCACTTCTCTAATCTGATACATCTGGCGCCTGTCACGGGGTATAACAGATAGCAGAGATTCGTCGCGTCGCTCGACAGAGTCATCGGATTCAATTCTGGGTGGTGGCTGCCAGACATTCTGTGGCAGGTAGGAAAGGAAATTCCTGATGATATCGAATGCCTCCTGTTCAGTCTCCACCTCATTGTCGACGGCGCCGCTGCCGTGAGCATGTATCTGTGAGCCCCCCAGTTCATTCTTGCCAACCGGTTTGCCAAATCCCCTCTCGACTACCGGCGGACCTGCCACAAACAGCTGACTGGTCTCCTTGATCATCAGGGAAAAATGAGAAATGGTAGTGCGTACGGCACCGAGGCCGGCTACTGATCCCATACAGGCACAGACTACAGGCACTTGGCCCATCAGCTGCATCGTAGTTTCGAAGCCGTGGAGCGCGGGGACGTAGGAATGGCCAACTATTTCCAAGGTCTTGACACTGCCGCCGCCGCCGCTGCCATCGATCAGCCGCACCAGTGGCATGCGCATTTCCAGCGCGTATTGCTCGCCGTAGCCGGACTTGTCACCGACCTTGGCATCGGCGGCACCACCACGGACCGTAAAATCATCACCGCCGATGACGACGCGACGCCCGTTGATTCTGGCCGTGCCAAGCACGAAGTTTGAAGGTGTAAAACTTTCCAGCTCGCCGTCTTCGGAATAGCGGGCCTTGCCCGCCAGGGCGCCGATCTCATGAAAGGAATTGTCATCGGCGAGGACATCGATTCTCTCCCGCACTGTGAGGCGACCATTGTCATGCTGGCGCTGAATGCGCTCATCACCGCCCATTTGTTTGGCGAGTTCCTCGCGACGCCTCAGCTCATCTACTTCGTCCTGCCAGCTCATGGAATCTCCTTAATCGGGGCGAGCCAACTTAAATTAATCTCCAGCCCCAGCCTCGTGCAAGCGGATATGCACTGTAAACGAGTGAGATCAGGCCAATTCCGGTATCCGCTGAATTCGCTGGGCTTTGATACGGATATAGAACAGACAGAGAATGGCAAAATTGATAACACCCATAAATCCTGCAAAAGCGAAGGATAGCTTGTAGTCACCGTTGATGTCGAAAAACATGCCGCCGAAGAATCCGCCCATGCCCATGCCGCTCCAACCGAAAAATGAAGTCAGACTCATCGCCCGAGCTGAAAAGCGGGCGGAGACCATCATGCGGACACAGACCAGAATGCTGGACATTACGCCGGAATAGGTAAAGCCAAAGAAGATTGCCAACAGGTACAGTGCCGCGGCCTGATCGATATGTGGAAACCACAATACGGAAAGCGCCTGGCCCGCGGACATCAACATATAGGTGGGCAGGGCACCAATTACATCCCCCAGCTTGCCGCCCAAGATTCGGCCGACGCCGCCGGAGAGCATGAGGACCAGAAGCACACTGGTGGCAAATTCGACGCTGCGGCTGTCATCGGTGAGCATGGGCACCAGGTGTACTATGGGCACAGACATGCAGATGCAGCAAAACATGATGGCGCTGCTGATCCAAATGATCACTTCCTTTTCCGACAGCGGAAAGTGCCTGACCTCCCTCTCGGGCGCCTTTCTCGCCTGTTCTCTTCTCGGCGACTCACGAATCAGTAGGGCGATTGGCAAGGAAATGACGAGATAGACGACCGCCATCAGGACATAGCTGGTCTGCCAGCCATAAGAACTTATTGAGATGCCTACAAGAAATGGAACGATGCCTTGTCCGATGGCGCCGCCGGAAGCGGTAACACCCAGGGCCAGCCCTGGTTTTTGGCGGAACCAGAAACCTACATTGGCAAACAGGGGTGTGCTGACCATGGCATTGCCGAAAGCGCCGAACAGAAAATAGAAGGCATAGAACTGAAACAGATTATTAAGTCCGCTCAGCAGAAACAGGCTGAGCGCCATGACGAGAGCGCCAATGACTCCAAACCAGCGGGTACCGAAGTGATCTGCGACATAACCCCAAAGTATGCCGAACGATGCCGATGATAATGCGATCGCCGTGTAGCCAAGCGAGGTCTCGGCGCGACCCCAGCCGAATTCAGCCGCCAGCGGCTTCAGGAAAACCGATATGGAACCGAGGGCGCCGAAGGACAATCCACTCAAGGTGAAGACAACAAACACCATGACCCAGCCGTAAACGGGGTCGCGTTCGTAGTTCTGGGAAGATGTTGCGCTCATGCGTGAATCGAAATAGACAAATTATTGAATTCTTAATCAGGGCTTCCCCTGCTCGAAGGCCTGTTGGCCTATCGATCTATGGGTTCGCAAGTATAGGGGAAGCAGGAGTGATTCCTTAATCATTTTTACAATGCATCAAAAATTTATCCCCGATGCTGGTGCAGATCAGGGGGCTACACAGCGAAAATTCGCGGCCTCGTCGGTGTTACCGCTGCCGTTGTAGTTTGCGACTTCCGGGTACACACACAATGGCCGGGTTCTCACGACTTCACCGCCAACGATCTTAGAAGCGATGATCGATTCCGGCGCGATGTCTCTCTCAACCCAGTTCTCGAGGGCGGTGAGTGCGTCGAAGCGGTCGGGACCCGGACCGCCGGCGCAGTGGCCCATGCCTGGGACCATGAACAGGCGGAAGAAATCCTGGGTTTGAGCCAGGGCGCTCTGCCAATTGACGGCCCTGGTGTCGTCGGCGATCACGTCGACCACGCTGTCGAAATAATTGATCGATGCCACGGGAGAAATATCCGCATCACTCCAGCCATGATAAACAATGAGTTTGGCGCCGTTGTCGCGGAACCGCCGCAGATCAGGATCATCGGAATCCACGGCGGAACCGACTTTTTCCAGGGCATATTCCAGGTCCTTGTCGAAGTCGAAGCTGCGAAAATCCCAGTCGGCATCATCGAACACAAACCAGCGGAAGAAACCTTCGCCGCCGCGCCAGTGCAGGGACCTATAAGGTTCACTGCCGGTTACCCAGGTGGACCAGCCACCAGGCGCGGATTCGCCACCGGGGACCAGGCCGGGATAGATCAATTCACCGGCGGAATTAGTGACACCGGACCATATTTTTTCGACGGCGCTGACCTGTTTCGGTGTCAGGCAGGAGTTGTTGTCGGTGCCGGCGGGGCAGGTGAGAGTCGACGGCTGGAAATTGCAGGCGAGAGGGTTCTGCAGGATGCCATCCTCGATACCGTCGATGGCATCGCATGCCACATTCACGGCGTCGCCTAGTGCTGGTAACTTGGCGGGGGGTATATAGCTGCCTTCGTCGTCCAGCATCGCCTGGGAATACCACAGGTGGGAACCGGCGTAGAAACGGGTCCAGGCGTTGGCCGGGTCACCGGCGATGATGCCATCGAAATCATCGGGATAACGCTGCGCTTCCATCAGGCCCTGTTGTCCGCCCTTGGAGCAACCAACATAATAGGAGTAAATTGGTGGTGCGCTATAAAATGCAGTAGTTACCTGCTTGGCGTTGACTGTGGTGAGGTGCAGGGCGCGATGGCCAAAGTCTTCGATCAAGTCCGATCGGCCCGACGCCCAGGAGGCATCGAATGGAATGGGTCCGGCCTCGTGGCCGGTATCGGTGCTGGCGGTGGCATAGCCCCGGCGCAGTGCATTGGCCATGGCGCCGTAGCTGATCGTACCCGCCATGCCGCCGTTGCCCACGCTCTGATATTTGCCATTCCAATCCGAAGTTGGCAACCATACTTCAAAATTTACCGCCGGCGCAGTAACGCCCACCAGGCGACAAAACCGGGGTAATTGCATGGCGTTGCTTGTACCCGGGGCGATGAATGAATTTTCCACAACCGTCTCCGTTAACGAGATGGTGGTGTCGGGCAACAACAGCTTGCCAAGTTGATCGCAGGATTGCTCGAGGTCGGTCGTGTCCTGAGCGGTGGCCAGTGTGGAACACAGGATTAAAGCCAGCATCGCTACTAGTCTGCTTTTAATAAAACTACATATTCTCATTGCACCTTTCCTCTGCTGACATTTTAAGGCTGCCTCGATTTTTACGAATTTGATTTTTTGTGCAATAACTTTTCAAAAATTAACTTTTCAAATTGAACTTTCCAAACTTGCCCTTTTAGAAATTTACTTTAGCAATCGCGATGCCACTTTCACCACCGATGGCATAAAACAAATAGACGTCCTCACCTTCGACCAGAATTGCCGGATCTCTCAGTTGATTTACCAGGCCATAGGCCGTACTTCGTACCGAAGGTTCATTGGGAGAATTTGCCCCTTCCCAGTCCCGCTCAGGTTGCATGAGTAAGACCGGTTCGGTTTCCTTCCATTGTTCCCAGTCGCCGCTAATGTCTATGGTGCTCAGCAATATGCTTTCAGGCATGTCGCCGACGCGAGTCCAAAATACATACAGTGTGTTATCCCGCTTTAACAGGGCAGCATGGCGCATATTTGCTACGAATAAGCGCGGACCGGTCTCGAAGTCCGTAAATCCATCTTCGGATCGATAGAATTGTCCAGGCATGGACATGATGTAGGTCGCACTATCATGTTGAAATGCACGCATATAGGTGCGGCCGAGGTTTTGTGGCTGCGCGGTAAAATGGATACCGTCTCTGGAAGTAGCCACCCGAGAATATTGTTGGCCCACATCGGCCAGGCCGTGATAGTACATGATGAACTGCTGCCTGGTTTCGTCGATGTGAATATCCGGGGAAGCGATGTGTGGTGTGGTGAGTTCGGTAACCAGATCGTGTGAGAATTTCACTCCTCGGGCTTCCCTGGCCGCCACTAATTCCTCCAGTCTTGCCTCAGAGACCTGCGGTGGTTCCGTAAGGAAAAAAGATTCTGCTATTTGCAGGCTGCCGGGTGCATGAATCTGCCAGGGACCGGTGATATCGTCGGCGTAGGCGAGGCGGATATATAAGCCCTTATGGTCGGCGAAGTACAGATAGTATCGTCCCAGGGGATTTTGCACCCAATCCGGTACCCGCAGCGCCGTGGGACCCTGAATATTTTCTCCGATGCTGGGATGCATACCTGGTCCGATAATGGCTGCGTCTACGAGCCTTGTGAGGCTTACACTGCCGACATCGGCTTGCTGTCCCTGTGAAAATGCCGGCGCGAGCAATGAGCCGATGGAAATAAGAATAAACAGCAGAGCAGTTTCGACAGGTCGGATTCTGGGGGCAGAAAGATTCATAAGCATTGGTCTCATTGCGCAACTTCATTTGGGACGAAGAGTAAGAGCGGCAGTGTTAAATGTCTAGGGTATCACTGGTTTATTCAGGGGACCCCTGATAGCGTAGGCGCCGCTGTCCGTTTTTTACGACGACCTAATCGATAACATCCGCGCCCATCTTCACGCGATTTGTTGGCAAGTCGACAAAATCTCCTTGCCGTTTGTCCCGCCCCGCAGCCATGGCTTCATTGATCTCGGCCGCTTGCAGCATGCTGGCATTCCAGATGCCAATGTAGTCGAGGCTGTCGGCGGTGCTGTGATCCCTGGCATAATTAATGATGCGCTTGCTGCCATAGATGGCCAGTGGCGCCTTCGCTGCGATCGCTCTGGCGATGTCCATTACCGCTTCCAGCATGGCGTCATGATCGGGGAACACCGCATTCACCAGGCCCAGGGCCCTGGCTTCTTGCGCCAGCATGCGCCGGCCGGTATAGGCCAGTTCCTTGACCACGCCTTCGGGAATCAGCCGGGTAAGTCGGGGAAAGGTACCGACATCGGCGGTCATGCCAATATTGATTTCAAATATGGTGAGAAACCCATCTGCTGTCATGTAACGCATGTCACAAGCCGTGATCAGATCGACGCCGCCGCCGATGGCTCCTCCCTGAATAGCAGCGAGCACTGGCACCCGGCAGTTTTCAAGACAGGAAAAAGTCTGTTGCATGTACTTGACGGTGTCGTAGAATTTGGCGCTGCGTTGGCGCTCGAGTTTTTCCAGGGTCTCCTGATTGTTGCTATTTTCGATAGTGCTTCCAAACACGGCGGTGTCCAGGCCCGAAGTAAAGTGTGGGCCGGTCGAAGACAGTACAATCACTCGCGCTCTTGCGTGGTCATCCAGATCCTTGATGATGGCAGGCAGTTCATCCCAAAATTCCGGGATCATGCTGTTGCGCTTATCGGGTCGATTCAGCACGATGTGGGCAATATTTTTCTCTATTGAGACATCGAAGCATTTATAAGTCACGGCATAGCTCCCCATTTATCAGTCATGGCAATGAAACCGAACCGTGTCGGTACCACTGCCAAGGTTTTGCACAATAGCTCCAGAGGACGTGGCACCGGCATTCGCCATGCGTCGTCTACGGTCGTCCATGTAAGCAGCAAACAACAGCTGCGACTCTTCCGCCAGAAATGAGTCGATGTCGCTGCGTACGACACCATAGTACTTCTCGATGAAGTTCAACGTCAGCTGCTGTCTTCTAGAATAGGCGCCAAGTGCCTCTTTTATCCTGTCATCGCCTGTTAGCTCGGATCGATCCCAGGCCCGACACATGGCGCGTATATTTGCCATCTCACTGTCATTGATGAAACCGCGTGCATTGGACAGGGTGATGAAAATATTCTGTAGCTGGTTTTCATTCACGCCCAGTCGCCGTTGTGTCAATTCCGGTGAGCTGGCAATCTCCTGCATCAACCTGTTGAGGACCGCACGGTCTAGCTCTTGCTGCGCCAGAGTGGGGGCGATGACTTTCAACTCCCTGGGCGTGCCCAGACGGATGTCTTCTATGTCTCGCGCGGGGTTGATAAGACCGTCGATCACGATCGCGCTCGATGTCACTGGATCTTCCTGCGCCACAGAATTGAAGGCGATGAAAATCAGTAGCAGAGGAATATAGTGTCGCTGCGACATCAATTCAGGGCGCCGAATACACGCCAGGCAAACCCCGGCCGAGCCGTAGAACCATCCTCTGCCTGGCCGGTCTAACGCCCACGTTGAATGAAGCTTGCTTCGATCTGGGGATATTCTATGCCCAGTTGATCGAGGTAGTTGTCGAAGCGGGCGGGGTCGTAATAAAGGGCTTCTAACTGGTCTTTGAACAGGGCCATCGTCTCCGCATTTTTTTCGATGGCCGGATCATCATCTGGACCGACAAAGGATTCATATTGTACGTCCTTGGTCTGTATATCGTCGAAATAGGCATGCGCCTCTGCCACCAGTGATTCATCCTGCAGCAGATCCAGCATGGTGGCACCGACTACCTTGGCCCCGGCCGTCGCCCCCTTGTGCGCGATAGGCGTCGCCATCGCCATAGCGCTGGACCAGTGGTGCCCCTGCAGGCCCCTGACATTAGATGGATAACGCAGGGTCACGGTAGGCACATTCCAGGAAATATCCCCGATATCATCGGAGCCACCGGAGACAGGATTTTCCAGAGGTTCACCGATGTCGGAAAGTTCGGTGGCGAGGCCCTGGGGATCGTCAGAACCCATCAGGGTTTGCAGGGCCTTGGCGAAGCGTTGATCGTCCTCCGACCAGGTCGGCAGGCCCACGGCCCTGATGTTTTCGTCCATCGCCAGGGCGATGGGTTTGTTAAAGTGGCGAGGCCAGGCAGCACCGACGACGCGACGGCTCACCGTGGTGTCGGTCATCATGGCGGCACCCTCGGCAATACGTTGCAGGGTATCCCAATTAGTGCGAATGCCTTCGGCGGTGATTTCCCGAATGAAGTACCAGACGCTGGCATAGGAGGGCACCACATTGGGTTGATCGCCACCATTGCTGATGACATAGTGTGAGCGTTGCAGTGGTTGCAGATGTTCGCGACGGAAATTCCAGCCCACGTTCATCAGTTCCACCGCATCCAGCGCACTGCGGCCCTTCCACGGGTCACCGGCGCCATGGGCAGCGACGCCATCAAACAAATACTCTACAGAAATCAGTCCGGTGCCGCGGGCGTCGCCCCAGCTGACATTCAGGTTATTGGAAACGTGGGTGAAGAGCACCGCATCTACGCCGTCGAAGAGACCATCGCGGGCATACCAGGCCTTGGTGCCGAGTAGCTCTTCGGCGATGCCCGGCCATAGAACAATTGTGCCAGGCAGGCCTTGCCGTTGCATAATTTCCTTCACCGCCAGGGCGGCAACGATATTGACGGCCTGACCGGAGTTGTGGCCCTCACCATGTCCCGGTGCACCCTCGATCATGGGCTGGCGATAAGCAACGCCAGGCATTTGGGAGGCGCGGGGAATGCCATCGACATCCGATCCCAGAGCGATGACAGGGCTGCCGCTGCCCCAGCTGGCCCACCATGAGGAGGGAATGCCGGCGACACCGAGTTCGATGTCGAAGCCATTCTCCGCCAGGATGCCGGTGAGATAAGCCTGAGTCTGAAATTCCTGAAAACCCAGTTCGGAGAAAGAGAAGAGGCTGTCGACTATCACCTGGGTCAGCTTCGACATAGAGTCGACAGCGCTAGCCATGTCTGCTTTCAGATCGGTGAAACCCGAAGTGGATTGCGCTTGGGCGAAGTTGCCCATGGCCGAGGCAAAAATACAGATTGAGAGAGATCTGAAAATTTTCATGGAGACACCTATAAAAGCCGAATTGAGCGGCCAAGATTACGATGTTTTCCTATCCTGCGCCATAGAAAAAGGACCTCAGCTCGATCCTCAGCAGTGGCGCCCTATATTGTCACCAGATGCCGAGCACCACCCCCATTAGGGTCAGTGCTACCGTGCAATAGCCCGCGTCGATCAGGTAGGCTTTCATGGATCGGTTCTCGAATAAGTAGAGGATTCCTAGAAACATGGAAACCCAACCGAAGCCGGTGAAAAAGCCTGCGGTGGCGCCGAAGCCAACATTGGCCTGGGCGCCGATAAACATCTCCAGGTTAATGGACGCGATCAGCGCCAGAGCCAAGGCACCGCCGAAGACCATGGGCATGTTGCGACCTGCCAATTCTTCCTCGGTGAATCCGAAGGCATTCATCCAGGCCTTGCCAAACAATGGCCCATACCAGAGTCCACCAACCAGGAAACTTGAAACCGCCGCTGCCAGTACTGAGAGCCAGTTAATATTTGAAAATGCGACTGCCATATCCATCGTTGTTACCCCCTCAGTTTTCTTTCTTTTTCTACCAATATGCGACGCAGGATTTTTCCGGACGCCGATTTAGGAATTTCATCCACTATTTCCACCTTGCGAATCTTCTTGTGTGGTGCCACCGCCTCGGCGACAAACTTCATAATCTCTTCTGGACTGATTTCTTGCTTCAGCACCACGAAGGCTTTGGGGATTTCGCCGGCTTCCTCGTCGGGGCTGGGAATAACCGCCGCATCGGCGATAGCACTGTGACTGAGCAACAGAGCTTCTAGTTCGGCGGGTGCGACCTGGTAGCCTTTGTACTTGATCAGTTCCTTGATGCGGTCGACGATATAGAAGTAGCCGTCTTCGTCGGCATAGCCAATATCGCCGGTGTGATACCAGCCCTCGGCGTCGATGCTGGCGGCCGTCGCTTCGGTGTTGTTTAAATAACCAACCATGATGTGGGGCCCGCAGACCCACACTTCCCCTCTCTCGTTCGGACCCAGATCTGCACCGGTTTCCGTGTCTATGATTCTCGCCAGGGTGTTGGGCAACACTGGCCCCACGGTGCCGGGCTTTTGCTTCGATGCCACGGCAGGGCTTATATGACAGGCACCGGCAACCTCGGTGAGGCCGTAACCCTGATAGATGAGACAATTGAGCCGTGTGGCGCAGGCCTGTTCTAGTTCTTCGCCCAGGGGCGCCGCGCCACAACCAATAATTCTGACACTGGACAGATCATAGTTGTCGACCGACGGATGTTTAGCCAGGGCCAGTACCAGCGGTGGTACCAGGTTGAGGTTGGTAATTTTATAGTCCTGTACCAGTTGCAGGAATTGCTCGAGTTCGAAGCGGGGTATTGTCACCAGAGTGGCGCCGCGATATACACTCAGATTCAATATCAACACCATGCCGTAGATGTGGAAGAATGGCAGCACGCCGATGGCGCTGTCGCTCTCATCGATTGGATTGGACTGGCAGGACAGGACCATATTCGAGATCAGATTTTCGTGAGTGAGCATGACGCCTTTCGATAAACCGGTGGTGCCGCTGGAGTAGGGCAGTGCCACCAGGTCGGCCTTTGGATCTATTTCAACTACGGGGGCATGTCCGTCGTTGTCGAGCAGTTCTGAAAATGGCGTGATGCCTTCCGCCTCACCGAGGACGAAGATCTCCTCTATGCCACATGCCTCGGCGGCGGGCAAGGCACGGTCGAGAAAATCGGGAATAGTCAGCAGGAAACGGGCACCGGAATCATTAAACTGGTGAATCAAATCGGCGCAGGAATAGAGGGAATTGACCGTGGTGTTGACACCGCCGATGGCAGCGACTCCCAGGAAGACCACCGCGTATTCGGGAACGTTCGGAATGAAAATGGCAAATACATCACCTTTCCTGAAGCCTCGCCGATGCAGGCCCGCCGCCAGTCGATTGACCTGCTCACGCAGTTGCAGGTAACTGAGACTTCTGCCCGTTGGTCCGTCGATGAGCGCCGCTTTGTCTCCCAACTCGTCGACTCGGGAAAGCACCACCGAAGTCAGGTCTGACTCGGGAATATCGATATCGGCGTGCTGGCTCTTGAAAATCACTTGTTATTATCACCTTAGCAGTAGCCCGGAGGCTTATTGTGGAGTTTCCAGCGCAACAAATCTAGGGAGCCTCTGACTAAATGGTCAGAGGCTCCCTGCACAACAATTCATTTCATTCGCGCATCGACAATGCTAATTCTGCATCAAAGTATAGCGAATGCAGGATGATAGCGAATTGTGCCGTGTACATTATCCAGATAGCCGCGACGAATTTCGGTGGCCATAAACACCTCATCCGGGACATCGTATTCACTACGGATTTCAAATTGACTTGCGGGAATAAATCCGAATCTGGGGTAATACTCGGGATGGCCTAACACCACCACCGCACCAATCCCGGCATGCTCGCATTGCTTCAGTCCCGCCTCGACCAGGGCGGAGCCTATGGCCTGTTTTTGATTTTCAGGACACACTGCCATCGGCGCTAAACCCATCAGTTTCAAATGGTGCTCCGAGCCCAGAATTACCGGTGAGAAAAAAATGTGACCGACGATTCTACTCTCTTCCTCCGCGACCAGGGAAATGAAAGAATCTGTAGATTCCCGCAGCCGATTCACCAGTTCGGCTTCGGCCGAGGTGGGGAAGGCGGCAACATTAACCGCGTACACCAACTCCATGTCAGCATCTGTTTCCGACCTAGTGCGCATTGAGATCGGGGATGCCGAAGTGGTGGCTGTTGAGTTCAAATCCTTCCCGCAGGTAGAACTTGTGTGCGGCGAAGCGTTGTACGCCGGAATCCAGGTGCAGTTGTTGGCAACCATGTTCTCTAGCGTGGTTTTTGAGCCAGTCCATAAGAAATTTTCCGGCGCCCGTGGATCTTACCGCTGCGCCGGTGACGAGGTCGTCAACATAAATATGTTTTTGCCAGGCCAGTTTGTTGCACATAACGAATCCTGCCACGCATAACACGACATCGTCTTTTTCTACGTAGGCTATCTGATAGCCTTCGGCTTGCTGCAAGCGAATCTGGTCGATCAGACTGTCTTCATCGTATTGGCTTCTGAGTTGTAGCAGCACCGAGCTGATTTTTCTTAGCTCTGCTTCAGAGCTGGCGATTTTGACTTCCATAATAAACCCTCTTGATGTTGTCTTTATGCGCCGGTTTGGCGCTCAGCTCAGTATTGCCCTTACTTAAGTAGCTACGCCTGCAAGCAAGCCACTGGCGGCGATGCCATCGAAAATAAATTGCACCGCGAGTGCCGACAGCAACACTCCAAAAATACGAGTGACCACATGCATGCCGGTGACACCGAGGAATTGTTGAATCTCGGAGGCCAATATCAGCATGGCCAGTGTCACCAGTAGTATGGCGATCAACGATGCGATGACCGCCGCTTGCAACACCGGTTCTCCTTCTGCATTCGCCATTAAAAGGATGACTGCACCGAGGGCACCGGGGCCGGCTATTAGCGGTGTGGCCAGGGGGAACACGGAAATATCCTGTTTCGACTGTGCTTCCTTCTCTTCTTCGTCGGTGGTGGAAGTACTACCGGAGGAGCGGGCAAACACCAGGTCGATGCCTATCAGCAGCAAGAGGATACCGCCGCCGGTGCGCAGGGCGGCCAGGGAGATGCCGAGACCGGCCAATAAGAAGTCCCCAACCAGGGCGAACAACAATAGGATCGACCCTGCGATCAAGGTGCCTCGCACTGCCATCTGTCGACGTCGCTTGCGCGACACGGCACTTGTTAACGCCGCATACATCGCAGCCACATCCAAGGGCCCGATGGTGGCGAAGAAAGTAGCGAAGGCAACGCCGGCAGTTTCAATGACTAATTCATTCATTTTCGGACTCTATCTACTAATCTGCCAGTGCAAAGCGTATTGCCTGTTGCGCATGTATCTCGGTGGTGTCGTACAAGGGAACCGGAGTATGGGCTTGTTGTACCAACAGCGCAATCTCGGTGCATCCTAGAATTACGGCTTCTGCGCCCTGCTGTTTCAGCTTGTCGATAATATTCACATAACTGGAGCGTGAGCCATCTTCGATTTTTCCCATGCAGAGTTCGGTGTAGATCACTTCGTGAACCAGCTTGCGGTCTTCTGCGTCCGGTATCACGACCTCTATAGCAAATTTCTCGGTGAGTCTGCGTTTGTAAAAATCCTCTTCCATGGTGAATTGGGTGCCGAGCAGGCCAACACATTTAATCCGGTCCCGTACCAGCTGCTCGGCGGTGGCATCGGCAATATGCAGTAAGGGGATGGAGATTGCCTGTTCTATCTGCGGTGAAACCTTGTGCATGGTGTTGGTGCAGATGAGTAGGAAGTCAGCACCGGCCGCTTCCACCGACTTCGCCGCAGCAGCGAGGAGTTGCGCCATCTGCTCCCAGTCCCCTGCGTGTTGCAGTTTCTCTATTTCATTGAAATCAACACTCACCATGGCGATCCTGGCGGAGTGAAAGCCGCCGAGGGCAGATTTAATGCCCTCATTCAAAACCCGATAATAAGTTGCAGTCGATTCCCAACTCATGCCACCGAGCATGCCTATAGTTTTCATTGTAGATCCTTGCTTATGTGTTGCTTATATAAATTGCACTGTTGCAAATTGAAAAGCCCACCGAGGTGAGCTTTCGTATAAGCGCCATGTCTCACATTAATAATCCGGAGGGTGATTGTCGCTCTCCAGCAGTGAGAAAAAACCTGCGAATCATGTCATTCGCTCCTGCGGTGTGCGGCGGTAATGAAATCGGTGCTGAAAAAGGGAGGGTATTCTAGTCCGAAATTGATAGCTACACCATGTTTTCCAGCCTTGAATGGATTAAACTGCCCACGCGAGGCCAGCTATGAGCGACAAACAAGCCCATGAATACCGACCGTTACCGCAGAAATCGAACTCACCCAGCCAGGCTCTGTCAATGTTGCTCGCATGCCTGGCCTTGACTGTGTCCGCGGCCGATGAGTCTGCTAATCTGCAGCGGGACTTCGTGGATATTCAGCAGGCGATTCCAGGTATCGAGGTAGATGTGCGCTATTTCGGTGAGGATAATTTTGTTGGTGCCCCCATCGATGGCTACGGCGCCGCTACGGTTTATCTTACTCGAGCAGCGGCAGAGGCTCTGGGGTCAGTGCAAAAACAACTCAGTCGGTTCGGTTTGGGTTTAAAAGTCTTCGATGGCTATCGTCCCCAGGTGGCGGTCGATCATTTTGTACGCTGGGCCCAGGATCTCAATGATACAAAAATGAAACAGCGCTACTATCCTGCAGTTGACAAGCAGAATCTGTTTCGTGATGGCTATATAGCAGAACGTTCCGGACACTCCCGCGGTAGCACGGTGGACCTGACGATCACCACCCTGGCCTCCGATGAGGAACTGGATATGGGAACCGGATGGGATTTTTTTGATGTCATGTCCTGGCCGTCCAGCAACAGGGTGACCGCAGCGCAAGCTGCAAATCGAATGCGACTTCGCACTATAATGCTTGAAAATGGATTCAGGCCACTGCAGGAAGAATGGTGGCATTTTACTTTGGAGAATGAGCCGTTTCCCGATCGTTATTTTGAATTCGAAATTATTCAGGGAGCCCTCGATTGAGGGCAGTCAGTTTTCACCAGGCACCGAAAAACTCAGCGGATTAGCTATGCAAAAAATGAGATCCAGAGCGAAAACCCATTTCCCGTCAGTTCTCCTCACGCTGATTAGCATCATCCAGGCGCTGGCACTGGAGTTGATGTGGTCAAAGATCGTGGAGAGTGATTTTCTCTAGATCTGGGGATTTCCCGCGCTGATAGGCTGGGGCATGATTGGCGTTAGTTTTCTCGGCATCCTGCAAATATGGATAATGTACTCCACCATGGTGATGGGATTCGTCTGGCAGCCCTTGCTGCGCGATTCCATTATCCCGTTCGTTATAGGTATTCAGGAATTCCTGTTGATTACCCTGATATCAGAGCAGTTCTCAGCACTGTGGCTGTACGTATTGGGTTCGCTGTTTGTGATAGCGAACTGGGTTTCCCACAACAGTCTGCGGCGGGCTCGACTCGATCCCGAAAATGAGGCATTTTTCAGCACCATGGAGCCTGCTACGCTAAAGGATTTCGGCCCCGCCATTGGCATCGTTAGCAGCCTGGTCCTGTTCGGCATCGTGATAGATCTTACTGGTAATCAGAGCTGGATTCCCCTGGCGGCATTCGCGTTTGTCAATATTATTCTGATTATGCAGATCGAGGGGTCGCGACGCTTGTGGCGACATCTCATGGGCTTGCAGGGGGATGGGTAGATTTGGCCTGCTATGCCCGTTCCTGCAGAGGATGCTATGAATAGGAAAATTTTCCTCAGTGTTGGCATACTCGATCAGAAGCTCTCTAACAGCTGCTCCGGTATTTCTACTCCTTGCTCGCGGTAATAGCGCAGCGCACCAGGATGTAGAGGCACCTGAATTCCAATCAGCGCTATTTCTATTGCCATCGCCCTGGTGGCACTGTGAATCTCCTGCAGTGTCGCCAGGTTGTCCCAGAGTAAGCGGGTCAAGTTGTAGACGATGTCCTCGGGTACATCATCTCGCACCACCAGCACATTCGGGCTGGCCGCGGTGGTGATGGTTTGTTCCTGATAGGGATAAGTTCCGGCAGCCAATTCATAGCTTTCCCATAAGGGAAACTCCCGATTGATCGTCGCAATTTCCTCAGCGGAAAAATCCAGGATCGTCATGTCCTCGCCTAACTGGGCATAGGCCTGGGTGATGGCGGTGACGGGCGGTCCGGCGGGGACATTCATGCCGACAATATTTCCATCTTGCATGGCACTGCCGGATGCGCCGTATCCCATATAGGCCAGAGAGAACCTTTCTACGTAGTCGATTTCCAACGCATCCAGAATATAAATTCCTGTTTGTTCTGCTCCAGAATTTCTCATGCCGATGGAGTATCGTCCACCGTCGATATTTCCGAGATCAGCTATAGTGCCAGTTGTCACTAAATCACTATGCAGGACGAAGTGTTCTACGTTTGGCCACATCGCGCTGATGCTACGCATATAGGGCTGCGGGTTGCGAATTGGGCCTTCACCATCCCTGGCCCAGGCGGCAAAAATAGCGAGAATCAGGCCGAACTGGGCCTGGTTATCGCGCAGCAATTTGATGTTTTCCATGGAGCCGGCAGAACTGATCGCGGTGAGGGAAAAACCGACTTCTTGCTCGGCGGTGACCAGCGTAGACAGGGCAACGCCTACGGGATAGAAGGTGCCCCCGGTAGTGCCAGTGGTGAGTACATAGGTACGACGGACGCCGGACTGGTCGGAGCAGGCGATTAGCAAGCTGGTTAATAGCAGGCAGAGTGATATCAGGCGCAACAACTGGTAGTCCGGTCCGTTCGAGCGTTTCTCATGGCAAGTTGATCAGTCTACTCTGCATACCTGTCCAGGGCCATCGGCGATCGCCACACAGGACTGACCTGATGGGCACAGAGCTCCCGGTTGTAAACAGGGGATTTCGCAGCTTTTGAATTCTGGCCCATTGGGACCAGCAATGCCGAAATAAGCAACACAGATAGTATCATCTTCACAAATGGCACTGTCTGTCGAGCAGTCCCCACCTTGAGAAACAATATTCTGTGGCGCTATTTCAGTTAACTTATCGACGTTGAAGGGCGCGGACAAGGTTACTGTGTAACGGGTATTATCGATGTTGTTGGTTACAATCGACTGGATAGTCAAGGTCCCATCGGCGGCGTTATAGGTCGGTTCGGGAATTCGGGGCGCATCGAATTCTTCGACTGCGAACAGAGTGCATTCTCCAATGCCGCATTGTCCGGTGGTCTCGTAAAAATAGCCGCTAATCTGGTGTACTTTTTCATCGTCACTGATCTTGGCCAGGTCGACGAAGGAGTTGCCCACTAACAGGCGCAGGGTGCCGCTGGTGTCTACGACGCTGTGGCTCGGACAACAAATCCCACAGGCCTGGGCGCAGGCAAGCGACTCGACGGTACCGGACAGGCTCACTTTTTCTGCCGCGAACGAGCCCATCGGTAACATGGCCATTACTATGGCTGCGATGCGGAGTAATCGGGTTGAAGACATGATGAACTACCTCGGTATTTTACTTATAGACCGTACCAATCCAATAATTGTTACTGCGCTTAGCTAGCAGCCACCTGGCATAGTCGCAATCCAGTGGCGTAACAGTTCAATCCCTTCGTGGTGAACCAGTGATCTGCCCAGTTCTGGCATCATCTCATCTGGTGCCAGGGAGTTCATACGGTAAATTAAAATTGACTCCTCCGGCGCAGCGGGCACGATGCTGTATTGTAGATCGCCGGCACCGCCACCGGCGGCAACCGGCGGTTTACATACGCCAAGATTGACGGCCAGAGTGTGAGAGCCATCGAGCAGGAGTCCCGAAGTGTCCGCTGCGCCTTCCGGGTTGTGGCAGTGTCCACAATGGATATTAAGGTAGGCCAGGGCGAACTCCTCTACCAATTCAGGATCTTGTATATCGGCGCTATAAGATTGCCAGGAAACAGCCTCCATGCGCGTCGGTAATTCATCTAGCCAACCGCGCCTTCGCATGAGTTCTGTCTGCAAAACCGGGTCGCCACCGGCGTGGTCGAGCGCTGAGCTCAGCTCCCTGGCGATGGCGCCAAGCGGGTGAATCTGACCATCGGGATGTTCGGTCACATGACACGCTGAGCACTGATTTTTGTTGGGCACAAAATAGACGAAATCCAATATGCCCTCGTCCCTCAGCAGATGGATATTTTTACTGGCACCCGCTACGCGCAGGAAAGCTTCCGATTGCTCATCATTCCAGACATAGGGCATCGCCGTCCAGCCGGATTCTTTTCGCACCAGCAAACGAGTTTCGATAAGCCGATTCTTCTCTAGATCGATTTTATCGACACCGTTATCTGCGATTTTTAAATACCGCCCTTCGGCATCGACGGGATAATAAAATGTCTTGGTCAAAACCGATCCAACGGGGTAATCGATCTCGCCGCCCAGCAGCCGAGCCTGAGATCCTGCCGGTATCCATAGCGTGCGGAGCTTGTGGGCATAATCGGTGAACAATTGATTGGCAGGGCGAAAAACCAGACTGGATTCATGGGGAATTAGCACATCGCGCTTAATCGTCAGCAGCTTCCAGGCAGACAGGCGCAGTGGGGTCTCGGTTTCATGAAACGCCGGCTCAGTGGGGGAGCAGGCAGCAGTCAGCAGGGTGTAAAACAGTACCGAAATTGCGCCCAGTGTACCTGGGCGCAACCATTGCTGGATCATTGCTGCGCCGAGCTCAATGAGATCACCGACAAACTCGGCAGCGAGCAGTCGTGGGCCATCATGTCAAACGAAGGGGCAGCAAAATCATTGCTGGCATCCAGGTTTACGAAGCTCATGTCGCCATTGTTGGAAAAACACAATATATCATTCCCTCGCTTGCCCGGGAGCGCAGTGCCGTCCCATACAACGTCTGGTATGCGTTCGCCGGTAGCCGATTGTAGCAATGCCAGAGGCTCTGAATCAGGGGTTTCGCCACCACCTGTAAATTCATTATCGTGAATATAGATAGACTCCGGATACGGATCGTAATTGGGATCATCTATGGGCAGGCCGTTGATGAAGTAGCTCACTATAATGATATTGGCACTGTCGTTATCGGTGAAGTCATTACCGAAGACTTCGATGTTGTCGTTGGCCAGCACCATCAAACCGGTGCCGGCGGGAACGCTGCCGACGATATTGCCTTCCGGCGCAAAATTGGCGGTGTTGTTGTTGCTTATCTGGTTGTTGAAAACCCGCGTGTTGCGCCCACCCTGAACCGGCAGGTTTGGTAGGTCGAACACCAGGATGCCGCCGGTGTTATTGGTGGCGACGTTGTCATAGACGTCGGCGAAGGTAGAGTTCTCGATCTCGATACCGGCAACATTGTATTCCACTCGGGAATTGCGCACGATGATTTGGGTTGACTGACCCACATAAATACCGGCATCAGAGGCGCCAATGGCGACAGAATCCTCGATCAATATATTTCGGGATTGGACCGGATAGATACCGTAGGCACCATTGCTGGTAAGTGCGCCCCCAGTCCATTCGGTGCGCACACGACGGATCGTGACATTGGTGCTGTCATTAATCTTCAGCGCGTCACCGACCGTGTCCTCGATCGCGAGGTCTTCGATAACAAAATCATCGGCGGTGACCAGTAAACCTTCGGCGCCCTGAATCTGATTCTTAAAAGACAGGATAGAGCGGTCCATGCCGGCGCCTCTGATGGTGACACCGGCGACATCAAGCGAGAGGCTACGGGTAATTTCGTGCACACCGGCAGGGATTTCAATGACTTCACCAGGCAGTGCCAGAATCAGTTGCTGTTGCAGGGATTCTTCGAAGTTAAGCTCCGGCATGGCTGGTTGTTCCGGGCCGCAAGCCAGCAGTAGCGTGCAGATTCCAATAGTAACTGTGAATCTTGCCATCAGTTTGTGCATTGTTGTCCCGGTCCCTCCGTGCGTACTAAACCCACTTATGGCCGTCGCCTCGTAGCGTTGTATACGGCATCGGTTACCGGATCCAGCCAGTCCACGGTGCCTTCGTAGATTGTTAATTGCAGCGCGTCTTCATCGGGATGGGCACCATGCCAGTGCTCCCGACCTGCCGGGGTCCACCATGGCACGCCTGGATGCATTTCGAGTAGGGGTCCATCCCGGTCCTGGGTCAGACCGCGGCCTTCTTCTATCATCAGCAACTGGCCCCAGGAATGTGTATGCCAGCTGGAGCGAACCCCGGCTGGAAACAGAATTCGAATCGTATTAACTGCATCGGCCTGCCTAATCTCGGGTGCTCCTCCCTGAAAATTGCTTTGTTGCGCCGAAGTTTGATTCGCCTGGGTTCCCAGTACCAGCCAGCCAAGCACCAGCGCCGCACTGATGGACGTGAGAATTTCTATCGTGGAAGATTTTCGGGTTTTGTTCTCGCCTTTCTTAGTCATCACCGCCTCCGAGTTTGGGTTGATATTCTTATAAGTAGTCGCGAAGCTATAGCAATAAACCAATGCCTTGATGATGTCAACCGCAGCCAGGCGTGCCTCGATTACCCAAGCGGGTGAATTCGGCGCAGAGGGTCTGGAGGATGGTAAAGGAGGCAGGCTTTGGCTCCCGGCGCGGGATGGTGGTACTCTGCTGCAGTTGACTAATCCCAGCTAATAAAAAAAAGGGAGCATGAATTAAGCATGAAGAAATCTCCCGAGACCAAGAGGTCCCTGATTCGATTTGTGACCTGGATATTGTCGATTACGGCCGTGATGTACGTGTCTTCCGTGCCGGCCCAACAAATCAATCCCCTGGAGTCCGATCCCAGGGCAGCCCGGGCAGGCGGTGTTCTGTTTCGTAGCCAGTGTGCTACCTGTCATGGCGGTGATGCCAAGGGGATTACGGGGATTGAAGCACCGGATTTGACCTTGATCTGGGCAGCGGTTGGCACCACCGATGAACGTGTCTTCCAGACCATCAGAAATGGCGTACCTGGCAGCATCATGCCGGCCCATGGTTTCACCGATCCGGAGACCTGGATGCTGGTGTCTTACCTGAGGAGTGTGGCGGCGACAGGAGCGACCGAGTTTTCCGGTGATGCCGTGCGCGGCAGCGGTCTGTTCCTGAGCAACTGTGCCCGTTGTCATCGGGTTAGGGGTGAGGGCGGGAGCCTGGGACCTGATCTGAGCCAAATTACAAGTCGGCGCTCGGCGGCGGCGTTAGTTAACTCGGTGCGGGAACCCAGCGCCACGATCGCACGGCGTTATCACTCGGTGTCTTTGGTTTTTGAAGGGCTTAGTGCGGGGGCCAGTGGTAGCCGACAACGAATTCAGGGAACGCTGAAGAGTGAGGATGCCTTCTCTATTCAAATGATGGATACGAATCAGCAGCTGCGTGCCTTCATGAAGGCCGATCTGCTGGAATTCGTGCGTGAGTCCGATTCACTGATGCCTGCGTTTTCCCGGACCGATTTGAGTAGCGCGGAGCTCGAAGATATTTTAACGTTTCTGCAATCACAGCTCTGAGGAATCTACGCGCCATGACATTTCTGCAACGATCGATGAGTAAGTTAGCGCGCAGGTGGCTTGGTTACCTTACGCTGGCAGCAATACTGCCGCTGCTGGCTCATGCCCAGGAGAACGCTGGCCCGGACTACGACGACATCTTGCAGGGCTTCGCCGACTCCGAACGCTGGCTGACCTACTCCGGCGATTACAGTGGCAAGCGCCATAGCCCCCTGACCCAGATTAATGTCGATAATATTCAGTCGCTGCGACCCGAGTGGACGTTCCAGACCGGTACCACAACCCGAGGCCGCGGATTTGAGACCACGCCGCTGGTGGATGCGGGGGTGCTCTATGTGACCGGTTCCAATAACTATGCCTGGGCTATCGATGCGCGAACCGGACGGGCTTTCTGGCAGTACCGCCGCAATTTGCCATCAGACCTCACCTACGGCGCCAGCGCACCAGTCAATCGTGGTTTCGGAATGTTGGGGAATAGCCTGTTCATGGTGACGCTGGACGCACATTTGCTGTCCTTCGACCGTCGCAGCGGCGATATTCTCTGGGATGTGGTGCTGGCAGATTACCATCAGGGCTATGCCGCCACCCTGGCGCCGCTGGTGCTCGATAATAAAGTCATCGTCGGCATTTCCGGTGGTGAGTACGCAACCAGGGGCTTTATCGATGCTTACGATCCGGCCACGGGCGATAGACTCTGGCGTTTCAATACTATTCCAGGACCGGGTGAGCCGGGCAGTGAGACCTGGCCGGACGACCCTGAAGTGCTGGCGCGGGGCGGGGGAGGCACCTGGATGAATGGTAGCTATGACCCGGAGCTGAACCTGATCTACTGGGGAGTGGGAAATCCGAATCCGGACTATTACGGTGATCTTAGACCCGGAGATAATCTCTATTCCAATTCTATCGTGGCACTGGATGCCGATACCGGTGAGTTACGCTGGCACTACCAATTCACACCCCATGATCTTAACGACTGGGATTCCAATCAAATTCCGGTATTGGCGGATATCGAGTGGCAGGGAAGCCCGCGGCGGGTAGTGATGCTGGCTAATCGCAATGGCTTTTTCTATGTGATGGATCGAGTCAACGGTGAATTATTACTGGCCACACCATTTACCGCGACGACATGGGCTCGGGAAATTGGTGCCGATGGCAGACCGATAGTTCTGAATGATGGCAGCAAAGGCTGCCTGCCCGATCCCTGGGGCAGTACCAATTTCATGCCGCCTTCCTACTATCCTGAACTTGGTCTGTTTTACCTAACCGCCCGAGAAACCTGTGCCACCTATGTGGCCGAAGAGCCGACTTTTGTTCCGGGCCAATCCAGTTTCGGCGGTGTGGTCTTCATCGACGGCGATCAGGGCTCCGGTGCTTTGCGAGCGCTGGATGTACAAACTGGCGATTTGCGCTGGGAATTTCCCTACCCTTCGCCCACCTTCGGGGGCGTACTCACCACGGCAGCCAGCCTCGTCTTCGCCGGTGATCATGAGGGAAATTTCATGGCCTTCGATGCGGTCAGCGGAGAGAATCTCTGGCACTATCAAACCGGATCCCGCATCTGGGGAGCCGCAGCAATGACTCACATGCTGGATGGCCGGCAGTATGTCCTCATCGCCTCGGGAACCACGCTAACGGCGTTTGCCTTGCCAGCCCAATAAACCCCGGGGAAACCACCTCATGCTGCCTGCGTTGAGGGGTCTGAAATGCCTGTTTCCGTGGACATTTGGCGGCTAAACTTCTATCCTCGGACTTGATTGAGGAAGGCTGCATTATGGCGACTTATGCCATTGCAACTAATTGTGACTAATAGCAGTCTCGCAATCCAGTTTCGACTAAAATGCCGCAACATGAAGTTTTCGGACTCCAGGAAAACAACCAAGGGGAATCTGCAATGATTACCAGACACGTTCTCGCACTCACATCGTCACTTGCCCTGCTGGCTCTGCCCGTTGTTGCCATGGCCCAAGCCCATGACGCCAGTATGGCCAATCACCAGCCACACTATTACAATGCCGTCGATTACGACATCGATGCTGGCAGTGTGACCTACGCCGACGACATTGCCCCATTATTGCAACGCAGTTGTCAGAACTGTCACCGCCCCGGTGGTGGAGCGCCGATGTCCCTGCTGAGCTACGACGAGGTCAAACCCTGGGCTCCGGTAATCATGTATCGAACGGCGATAAGAGATCGCATGGGGGCGATGCCGCCTTTCTTCATTGAGAAAAACATCGGCATCGATGGCTTCAAAAATGATTATTCATTGTCTGACCTGGAGTTGGCGATGATCCAGGCCTGGGTCAGAAATGGCGCGCCCCGGGGTAACCCGGACAATGAGCCACCCATGTTGAAGTTCGACGACGACATCGGTTGGAAAGTAGGTGAGCCTGATCTGGTATTACGTTCGAAAGATGTGACACGTCCGGCTATTGGCCCCGACTGGTGGGGGGATATTGGTCTGGTCCCAACCGGTTTGACCGAAGATCGCTACGTCAAATCGATCGAAGTTCGGGAGATCAATGATATCCCGGCGGACAGGGGTACTAACACCGTTGGCGGGCGTTACATGTGGCATCACATGACTTATGCCAGTGGCGTTCTGAGCGAAGACGGTAAGGAAATTGTGGGGAACCGAATCGGTTGGCCAATCCACGAAGTAGGACGAAATGCCGATGTCTTTCCTGAAAAAGCGGGTCGACTATTGCAGGCTAACTCGGCGCTTCACCTCAATGCCGCGCACCTGCATTCCAATGGCCACGACAGCACCGGTCACCTCGAATTTGGCATCCAGTTTTTCCCGGTTGGCTACGAACCTGAATACAGCAGACGCGGGCCCAGGACGGGCAACGGTGTCGATATCGACGTGCTGCCTAACAAAGCCAACCAGGAATTCCATAACTACGTAGTGTTGCAGGAACATACCAAGATCATCGCTTTCGAACCCCATCTCCATGCCCCCGGTGTGCGCATGTGTATGGAAGCGATCTGGGGACACAATCAGTTCACTCTCAATTGCGCAGGCTACGATCACAATTGGGTGAAACAGTATGTTTATGAAGATGATAAGGCGCCGCTGTTACCCAAAGGGACTATCCTGCACACGATAGGCTACCTGGATACCACCGCGGCAAATCCCAATGTTGCCGATACCCGCAACTGGGCTGGCGGCGGACGCCGCTCGGTGTCAAATATGTTTATCGATTTAGGCTATTCGGTTCAGCTTACCGAGGAGCAATTTCAGGCGGAAATGGCTATCCGCCGGGCCAACATGAAGGATCGCAACGACTACGACATCAGCTGCCCATTGTGCTGGGCACCTGTAGTTGAGGGTCAATCATTGGCGGTAGGGAACGATTAGAGATGCGTTGTAAAATGAGTAGTTCGTCACTGCGATTGAGCACTGCGCTGGCAAGTCTGCTGGCGCTGTGTGTTTTCAGCCAGCTTAGCTCGGCCCAACCTCGGTACATGCAGTTAACCGGTGAAATTGCCTCACCGGCATTCGAGGGTTGGTGGCCGAACGAGGATGGCACATTCAAGTTGTTCTATGGCTACATGAATTCCAACTGGAAACATGAGTTCGATGTGCCAATCGGTCCCGATAATTATTTCGCATTTACCGCCGAAGGTGGCCTGGACGACCTGAATGAAGACGCCTATGATTTTTCTGTCGCCGATCAGGGACAGCCCACGCATTTATATCCGCGCAGAAATCCATTTCTTTTTACCATCGATGTGCCCGCAGATTTTGGCACTAGGGAATTGGTGTGGACGCTGAAAACCCAAGCTCACACTGGTCGAGCCTATGGCTCCCTGAAACCAGACTACTCGATAGATCCCCAGGTGATTTCGACTGAAGTTGGTGGTGCCTTTGGCAGTTTAAATGATGCCTTGCGCACAAATATCCCACCGGAGATTCGACTGGAAGGTGAAAGTTTTCGTACCGTCAGAGTGGGCCAAGCTCTCAGCCTGGCAGTAAGAGCCCATGATCCCGACAATTTGCCCGAAAGGCGTGAACTGTCAAGGGGACGCGGCGGCGGTAATCAGGCTTACAGACCACCCTCTTCAATCGTGGTACTGAGTGGTCCCGGCCTGCGCTTTTCGTGGACGATTTATCGGGGACCCGCCAAGTATGCCACCTTCGATCCGGTGCAATTCAAGACCTACATCGACTCCCGCGCCTATGCGAATTCTCCGTGGTCGCCACCCTATACTATTCCAGAGCCTCCGGAAGATGGCAGATGGGCCGCCGAAGTAATCTTCGACGAACCGGGTGAGTACGTCTTGCGCGGCATCGCCAGCGACGGCTCCATGTTCAGCTACCAGAATATCAATGTGACCGTGACTCGGTAGCCAGCAGGCTAGGCGAACCTATCAGAGGCAGCGAACCCCGGTTCGCTGCCTTTTTTCATGGCGCGCCGGCCTACATTGCATTAGTCCCGACACTGCATTACTCTCCTGAACCCAGCAGCCATAAACGACGTCGAATCGAGCCGTCTACGTGGCGTCGTTAGCGTTGGCCTTGCCTGGCTGAAATTGGCGACGAAGCGCTGGTAAAAGGTTTACACAGGAGCAGATAGATCATGAATAGAATCAACGTGTTTTGTTGCCGATGCGGTCTCGCATTCCTCGCCCTGTTGGTGATGGCATCCGCTTCGGCTCAATTGGAGCCAATTAACAACAGACCCAATCCATACAGCACCGTCGATGGCTGGGCGGTGTTGCCAGACGGCCGCGAGTGGGGCTCTACCGCTGGCGTCGACATCGATCCCGATGGTCGGCATCTATGGGCCATCGATCGCTGCGGCGGCAATAGTTGTGCTGGTTCCAGCGTCGATCCTATCGTCAAAATCGATCCCGATGGCAACATCGTCGCGTCTCTGGGCGGCGGTCTGATGATATTCCCCCATGGCTTGCATGTGGATAGAGATGGCAATATTTGGGTCACCGATGCCCAAGGTCCCAATCCCTCAAATCCCCAGACGGCAGGCATGGGACATGTTGTTTACAAATTCAGTCCCAAAGGGGAAATATTATTGATCCTGGGACAACCGGGTGTTGCTGGTGATGGCACTGACGCCTTACTGGAAACCCCCTGCGATGTGGTTACCGATGCCGATGGCAATATTTATGTCGGCGACGGCCACAGTGGCCAGCAGGAAAATGCGACAACTGATACGGTCGCCCGCATCGTCAAGTTTGATCGCTTCGGAAACCTCATCAAATACTGGGGTGGTTGGGGTTCAGCAGCTGGCCAGCTAAAAACTCCCCATGCGCTGGATATCGATTCCAGAAATCGGCTTATTGTTGGCGATCGTGGCAATAACCGCCTGCAGATTTTCGACCTGGATGGAAACTATATGGGCGAGTTCAAGACCTTCAGCCGACCCAGCGGCATTTACATCACCGACGATGACATGATCTATGTTGCCGATTCAGAATCGGAATTCGACGAGACCCGCAATCCTGGTTGGCACGCCGGCATCAGAGTGGGAAGTTTGCTCGATGGCATCGTAGATTATTTTATCGACGGTACCGTTGCGGCCTATCCCGATGGCTCTAACCCAGAAGGAGTTGCTGTGGATGCAGCCGGTAATGTGTTCGGTGCCGTTGTTTCTGGTGGTGGCACCCTGGTGAAGTCTTCACGCCGTTAAGCAGTTTGGTTTTAACTCTGGCTCCTGCTCCTGGCACTGGAATAGCGAGCCAGCAAGGCCGGATCGTTGTGAAACTGCTTCTCGATGATATCGATGAGATCCCTCTTGGAGACCGCACCAATATCCGCAATCAGGTCTGAGCTCAACACCAGAGAAACAAACAGGATGACGAAGAGCCCAAGGTAGAGGAAAGGCAATTCCATACCAAGAAATTTGAGTGCCGCACAAAATACCGCTGAAAAAAGCAGGAAGGACCGAATATAGGTTTCCCTTTGGATTTGCTTTTTGGCACGCATAACTAGTTGAAAGTCATTGTCATTCATCGCCTGTCTCCCAAAACACTGGTGGTACCGACATTTCACAAATCTTTTAAAATGCGAGGTGAACCATGAAGCCCATATTCCTGTGGCCACTGCTCATTCTATTATCAACTTGCCAATCCGTACAGGGCCATGCACCCGGCTTGATTTATGAACCAGATCAGCAATTCCCCTTCGGTCGCCGAAATCCGGCTGCGCCGGCCGAACTTGCTCAATTGGATTTCATGATAGGACGAAATCAATGCGACGAGGAGAAATTGAATGCTGCCAGTGGGGAATGGGAATCCGGAGCGCGCAGTTGGGACGCCTATTACTTCATGAATGGATATGCCATCAGGGACTCGGGCCGCTCGGGAGCATCAACCAACGGCAACATTCGCCTGTTTGATGTTTTGGAAAAACAGTGGAAGGTTAGTTTTTTCTCCATGCCCAGTTATGGCACCGGCGTATGGGCTGGGGGATTGGAGGGCGAAAATATGGTTCTGATGCAGCCGCAGAAGGCGCCTGGTACCGATTTCGATGGATTCTCCCGTCTCACCTTTTCCAACATCAGCAGCCAGGGCTTCGACTGGACCGGGGAGTGGGTCAGTGCAGACGATTCCGTGGTATTTACATTTTGGCGTATCCAATGCTCGAAGGTCTCCGAATCTGCCTAGCCCCCTGTTGAGGGGCGAACAGCTTCGCTTGCTAAATTGAGACAACTGGTTTAAGTTTTTGCCTATGAAGCTGAGCAAAGGAGTTAAAGCGCTGGTCGCGGAGGCGATGAGTCAGGTGCAGACCCTGAGTCCTGCCGAAGTCGATGCCAGGCTATCACGGACCGGCGTGTTACTGGTGGATCTTCGAGACGTGCGTGAAGTGAAGCGAGACGGGAAAATTCCCGATGCGCTGCACGTGCCGCGGGGCATGCTGGAATTCTGGATTGACCCCGAGAGCCCCTACTATCGCACGGAGTTCGACGCGGTCGAAGAGGTGATTCTCTACTGTAATAAGGGCTCTCGCTCCGCCCTGGCTGCCCAGTCACTGCAGAGTATGGGGATACAGAAAGTGGCCCACATGGACGGTGGTTTCGATCGATGGCTGTCTGATATTGGTCGCCAGGAAGGCCCTGCCTGAATTTGCTGTCTGCATTGAACCCCCGTAACTCTCCCGCAGATTCTGCTGCGCACTAATGTGTCAGCCCGCTACGCTCCAGTCGCACTGGACGCTGGCACCGCTGTCTGGCTATGATGGCACGACTTTTTTGGCATCGGGGCCGGCAAGCATGAAAAACCTAAAACCTCTCAGCAAACGCCCGGGCCGGACATCGACTCAAGGTGTGGATCGGACCCGACGCGCTATGCTCAAGGCACTGCCAGTCATGGCCTTTTCTCCTGGCATATTCGCCGCCGCGGCATCAGCACCGATTGCCGTGCGCAAGCTGCATAGCTACGGCCTGCGGGTAGCAGATGTAGACCGTTCTCTGGCTTTCTATCAGGAATTATTCGGCGCTTTGATACAGGCTAGACAGGGTGATACGGTCTGCCTGCGTATCGGCGACGGGCCCGGTTTCTTTTCCCTGTTACCGCTGCGTCCGGGAGAGCAGGCGGGCATCAGCCATATTGGCTTGAGTGTCGAAGGCTTCGAACTCGAACTCGAACGTGATCGACTCGCCGCCTTCGGCGTCGAACCCGGCGCTGAACCCGCTGCGGGACAATCTACGCTGGACTCTGCCATGACATCGTGGACTACCACTCGCGGTGTAGACGCCGGCGGTGACAGAGCTGGCACCCGCGAGCTTTACTTCGCCGGTGTGGAGGGGCTGGTGTTCCAACTATCGCCAGAGGACCATTGTGGTGGTCGCGGCGCGCTTGGTTCCGTCTGCGAGAATGTTGAGGCGGCACCGGTTGAGGGTTTGTTCAGAACTATCGGTCTAAGCCACTTTACCAATTTTCTGGCGAACTCTGCCCGCGGCAATGCCTTCTATATGCAGGCATTTGGTAAACAGTTTCAGGCCTATCAAGGTCCATCGCCGCTGGTCGGAGTGGGCGATGGCATTCAGTTTCTCATGTTTGTGGGTGGCAATGCGGAAGGGGCTCCTGCCAATCCTGGTCGTATCGATCATGTCTGTCTCAGTATCGAGGATTTTTCAGTCGATGAGATTTTGGCCAAGTTGAACGACTATGGTTTTTCGGCGCGGGCCAGCGCCAGCGATACTCCACCCCTGGTACATTGGGTGAGTATGCGCATGCCCAACCGGGGAGGCATCGAGGGTGGCACGCCGGAAGTTTATTTTTCCGATCCTGATGGCATTCGAATTCAATTACAGGACCAGATGTATTGTGGCGGTGGAGGTTATCTCGGCGAGATTTGCGAGCCACTGGCCTGATTCATAAATCGATCGAGTAGACCTCACAAGTTGAGACAGGGAGTTCCATGGAGTATCGATACATTGGCAAGAGCGGATTGCGGGTAAGCCCGATCTGTCTGGGGACCATGAGTTTTGGCACCTGGAGCGACAAGGAAGAGTCATTCAAGATACTAAACACGGCCTATGATCGTGGCATTAATTTCTATGATACCGCGGAAATCTATCCGGTGCCCCCGACCCTGGAGTTAGTCGGCGTCACCGAATTTATTTTTGGCGAATGGATAAAAACCAAACCCCGTGATTCTATAATCGTTGCGACCAAGGTGGCAGGCGCTGCCTCCGGCTGGTTTGTGCCGCCTGTCCGTCACGGCCTCACCGCCATCGATCGACATCATGTCGAGATGGCAGTTGAGGGAAGCCTGCGGCGGCTGGGAATCGACTACATCGATCTTTATCAAGTACATTGGCCTGATTCCATTATCCCCATCGCTGAGTCCATGGAGGCGCTGGATCGTCTCGTGCAAGCAGGCAAAGTTCGTTACCTCGGCACCTCAAATGAAAATGCCTACGGGCTGACCAAGTCCAACACTATTGCGGACTATGAAGGCCTGACGAAGTTTCAGTCGATACAAAATAATTTCTCATTGCTCAATCGTCGCTTCATGGACGAACTGGCAAATGTTTGCACCCTGGAGAACGTCTCACTATTGCCCTATTCGCCAATTGCGGGTGGGGTATTATCTGGCAAATATAACCAGGCAGAAATTCCTGCCAATTGTCGATTCGGGGACTATCTGGCGACTAAGGATCCTAGACAACAGGGCATGGCCACACGATTTGTTAACGAGGCCACACTGGCATCGACCGCCCGCTACCTGGAGATCGCCAGGGACGCAGGCATGTCGCCGGTTACGCTGGCAACGGCGTGGAGCATGAATTTCGATTATGTGGCATCTACCATGATCGGTGCGCGCACGGCAGATCAACTGGAAGAATCGCTGGCAGCGCTGGATGTGCGCCTCAGTGATGAGGTGATGCAGCAGTGCGATGAAGTACACAAGCAGCATCCTTATCCAATGGGTTAATTGATCGATAGTGTATTTCCCAATGTCAGATAGTTTAACTGTGTTTATCCAGTACTTAAGGGTTGTAGCGAGGCTCATGCGCTGGGGCAGCGTTACCGTGGTCATATGCATCGCTGCTTCCACTTCGGCTCAAAAAATACATATCAGTCATTGTATGGGATCCTGTCCGGATTCCCCTGCCACCGCAAACAACGAGATAGTCGTGCGTCATCTCTTTGCGGCGTCGATTAATGCTGACAGTGGCCTGGCAGATTGGGTCGCTTATCGGGTAGTGGAAGCAGCGCTCGGTGTCGCTTCCCTGTTGCCCAGGGTTTGGCAAGTAGATAATCTTCTGCTCACCGAATCGCCCTATCTACGACTGGCAGAAAATACGCGGGTGATAAATCAACCTGATCTGAATGGGCGAGCGGATCAGAGTTATCGAATAAATGAGTTGAGTATCGATGCGAGGAATAACGGCCGCCTGGTGCCAATGAGCAGCTTTGCAGGGACACCTTTTTGGTCTGACTTGAATTACCTCAGCAATCTGGCCGCACTACCGAGTGCATTGCGAGAAGGGAGTTGGTCGCGGCTAGACCAGGCAATCAATGAGCTGGCGGCACGTAGCGGCGAATTGTTTGTGGTGAGTGGGCCCCTGTACCTTATTCAGGAACCGCTAAATGTTCGCGGCAGGCCGGAGTTGGTGTTGCCCTCCGCGTACTATAAGCTGATTGCCAATCAGGGCTCTTACGTGGCGTTTATATTTAACAAGGATTTGCCTCAGCACGCTCACTATTGTGATCAACTGAGTAGTTTGCTGGAAGTGCAACAACTTAGCGGCCTGCAACTGTTTCCGGATATGCAAGACTCTGCCACCACCGAATTAGCCGCGGTACTTCACTGCACATCATATAGAGATTTTTGAGGTTCTCATGAGCTATATCTTTCCTCCCCAGGCAATATCGGCCGTCCCCGTAGTGGATTCAGATGCGTTGTATCCTGTTCATCGAATTTATTGTGTGGGTCGAAATTATGGTGATCATGTGAAGGAAATGGGAGGCGATCCCAAGGACGAAGCGCCGGTTTTTTTTAGCAAACCTGCGAACGCTATTGTCGTTGACAATGCGCCGGTTCGGTATCCACAGGCGACCGATGATCTGCATCATGAAGTAGAATTCGTGGTGGCACTGGCAAGCGGCGGTAAAGACATCGCCAATGATGACGCGCTGGACTGTGTGTTTGGCTATGCCGTCGGAATCGATTTCACCCGGCGGGACTTGCAGGCTGTAGCGAAAAAAGAGGGCAGGCCCTGGGATACGGCCAAGGGCTTCGATGACTCGGCGCCAGTTTCAGCAATCAATCCGGTGGCCAAGATCGGGCATCCGCACAATGTCCGCATCAGCTTGAGCATAAACGGTGAGTTGAGACAGGATGCCCGGCTCTCGCAAATGATCTGGAGCGTGGTGGAGATTATTAGTGAGCTATCGAAGTTTTACGAACTGCAGGCAGGGGATCTCATTTATACTGGCACACCGGCGGGCGTTGCCGCTACCGTGGTCGGCGACCACGTGGTCGCCTCGATTGAGACAGTAGGCAGCCTGGAGTTCGACGTCATCTAGCCGGCGGGAACCAGGACGCTATGACTTCTGATCAGACGATCTTATTACTCATCTTACTGGCCTTGCTGATCTTGTTGGTCTGGGGCCGGTGGCGCTACGATATCGTCGCGCTGGGCGCCTTATTCACCGCCAGTATATTCGGTATTGTGCCGCAGACAGAATTGTTCTCCGGCTTCGGCAATCCGGCAACGATTACTGTAGCACTCGTGTTAATCGTCAGTTTTGGCCTTACCAAGTCCGGTGCGGTTGAATTTATTACGCAGTTGATCGAGCCTTTCTCCTCCAAACCACTGCTGCATATCTCCATACTCACGTTTCTCGCCGCCTTCCTTTCGATGTTCATGAATAATGTGGGAGCCCTGGCCCTGTTGATGCCCATAGCAATTCAGTCAACTACGAAAGCAGGACGACCGCCGGCGACCGTGTTAATGCCCTTGTCATTTGGATCCATACTGGGGGGCCTGGTAACGCTCATTGGCACGCCACCAAATATATTGATAGCAAATTACAGACGGGAAGTCACCGGTGAGGCATTCACCATGTTTGACTTTGCACCGGTAGGCGGTGGCGTCGCCATCGCCGGTATATTGTTTATGCTATTCATTGGCTGGCGTTTGGTGAAAGTACGTAAGCAAACGTCAGGGCTGGAGTTATTCGACGTCGAAAAATATCTGTTCGAATTAAAGGTTCCCGCAGAGAGTGCCCTGGTGGGGAAGCGAGTAGGGGAGCTGAAAGATCTGTTAGCGGAACAAAAGATGGATATCCTGTCTCTTGTGCACACGCAGCAGAAAATGGCAGTGGTGAGTCGCCGTCATATCCTGGCTGTGAATGACCTGTTAATGCTGCAGGGTTCCCATGATGACATCGACAGTTTTGCCTCGACTCACGATCTGACAATGCTCTCCGCCGAGAACGCGCGCAAGGAGATATTGCATTCGGAAGATTCGCAGATAGCCGAGGTGGTGATCACCGAAAACTCGCCGATAGTTGGCAGCACGCCAAGGCAGATTCGGTTTAATCGTAAATACGCTGTGAATTTGCTGGCGGCTTCACGTGCCGGTACTCCGCACCGAAATCGTCTGCGGGATTTTCAGTTCAGGGCCGGGGATGTGTTGCTATTGCACGGAGAAGGAGACGAATTGCAGGAGGCGATCATTCGCTTGAATTGTTATCCACTAGCCCCGCGTGGTCTCAGTATTCATGGTTCAGCGAAAGCGATGCCGGCGTTGGTGATTTTCATGCTAGCGATTGGGGCTGTCGCCAGTGGCTGGATTTCCATACAATTGGCATTGGGAATCGCCACCGTTGCCATGGCTCTGCTGAATGTAGTGCCGGTGCGAGAATTTTATGCCGGTGTAGACTGGCCGGTCGTGGTTTTACTCGGGGCGATGATCCCCCTGGGGACGGCGCTGGAAACCACGGGCACAACGACCTTACTGGTCGACGGCATACTGGTTTTAGCGGGTGACATGAGCCCGGTATTCATCCTAGCCATGCTTTTGATTATCACCATGACGGTGTCAGATGTACTCAACAACGCGGCCACCGCGATTCTGATGGCACCCATTGCATACAACACCGCGCTTTCGCTGGAAGTGAATCCGGATACCTTTCTCATGGCAGTGGCGGTGGGCGCCTCTAGTGCGTTTTTGACACCGATCGGCCACCAGAACAACGCATTGATAATGGGGCCAGGTGGTTACCATTTTGGTGATTACTGGCGTATGGGTCTGCCCCTGGAAATAGTCATCGTGACGGTGGCGCTACCGTTGTTGTTATTAGTATGGCCACTGTACTAAGCCTGGCGCTGATTATAGATTGCATCGACTTCCAAGTAGCAAAGCCATACAATCATGGCCCAATTGGGCTGGCTCAATTTTCAGATCCCGCTGATGCCCGAACCGTTTACGAACGAGGGGGAAATCAGTCAGAGCTTCCTTAGCAAATCAGCTCCAAATCCAAGGCTCCCATGCATGCGCGTCAATTGGAAAACTTATAACCCAGGCTCGTTTTATGATGAGATCATTAGCTCCCCCGGCTATGCGCGAAAACCTGCCCGACGTCTCGCCAGTCTGCTGAGATCTCTCACCCACGAGGAGTTGCAACAGAAAAAGATGGCCGCCGAACTGGCCATCAAGACCATGGGGATCTCGTTCACGGTGTACAGCGATGCCGGAAATATCGATCGAGAATGGCCTTTCGATATCATTCCGCGAATTATTGCCGAGAAAGAATGGAACCACACCAGTGCAGGCTTGAAACAACGTCTGCGCGCACTTAATTGCTTCATCCATGATGTCTACAATGATCAGAAAATATTCAAAGACAAGCTGATTCCCAAAGAATTAATTCTCAATTCTGGTAACTTTCGCAAGCAATGTGTAGGCATCAAGCCGCGATTTGATGTCTGGGCTCATATCTGCGGCACCGATCTGATCAAGGATGCAGATGGCAAGTTCTATGTGCTCGAAGACAATCTAAGAGTGCCATCTGGCGTTTCCTATATGCTGGAAAATCGGCGGGTCACCAAGCGCGTCTTTCCAGAGTTGTTTGAGAACTACAACATCCAACCGGTTACCGAATATCCGAATCAGTTATTTGATACCCTCGCGGCAATCTCGCCGCGGCCTTCAGAGTATCCGGAAGTGGTGGTATTAACACCGGGTATTTTCAACTCTGCCTATTTCGAGCACTCCTTTCTGGCCCAGAGAATGGGCGCGGAACTAGTGGAAGGAAGTGACCTGGTGGTGGAAAAGGACAAAGTGTTCATGCGCACGGTCGATGGTTTGTCACGGGTGGATGTGGTCTATCGGCGCATAGATGACCTATTTCTGGATCCATCGATTTTCAACAAGGGATCGGTGTTAGGTGTTAGCGGGTTATTTAAATCCTGGGTGAAAGGCAATGTCGCCCTCGCCAACGCACCCGGTGCTGGTGTCGCTGACGACAAGATTATCTACACCTACGTGCCGAAATTTATCAAATACTATTTAGGCGAAGATCCTATCCTACCTAATGTCACCAGCTATCTTTGTGTCGATAAGGTGCAGCGTCAATACGTCTTGCAGAATCTCGACAAACTGGTAATTAAACCGGCGAATGAATCCGGTGGTTATGGCATGTTGATTGGGCCGCAGGCGAGCAAGAAGGAACTGGCCGAGTTTGCCCGCAGGATTAAAGCCGATCCCAGAAACTACATGGCACAGCCACTGATTGCACTGTCTACCGTGCCGATACTTGGCGACAGGGCAGTAGAACCGAGACATGTCGATCTAAGACCATTCGTGCTGCAGGCGGACAAGACCTATGTCACCGCCGGTGGCCTGACGCGAGTGGCCATGGTCAAGGGTTCCTATATCGTGAACTCTTCCCAGGGTGGCGGGAGTAAAGATACCTGGATTGTGGGAGACGACTGAACCATGTTATCCAGAGTCGCAGAACGGGTTTACTGGCAGGCGCGCTACCTGGAGCGGGCAGAAAATACCGCGCGCATGCTCAATGTGTTTTCCACCTTGTTGCTCGACTTGCCTCCCAGGACCAAGCTGGGGTGGCATTCCCTAGTAGAAATTACCGGCACCTACCAGGCATTCGACGCAAAATACAAACAGGCGAGCGAACGCAATGTGATGCGTTTCCTGCTGGTGGACAATAACGGCCACTCCGTCCTCGATATGTTGGCCCAGACCCGGGAAAATGCCCGCACTACCCGTGAGATAATGCCCACAGAGGCCTTCGAGCAGATCAACAATCTGTATTATTTCGCGAAGGAGAATGCTGCTTCTGGAGTCGCAAGAGGGCCACGGCATGAGTTGCTCGAAGAGATAATATCGAGCTGTCAGCAAATTTCCGGTCTCATGGCTGGCACCATGAGCCGGGGTGAGGCCTATTGTTTTATCCGTCTGGGCAGGTCCCTGGAGCGGGCCGACATGACCACAAGAATAGTCGACGTTGGCTCCGGCAATCTGTTGCCGGCACTGGGCAGGGCGGATAGCAACGAGGATGCTGCGGCAGATGTACACGAACCCTATGCCAGTACGCTGTGGATGAATATCCTGCGCTCACTCAGTGCCTATCAAATGTACAGGCAACATGTTAAGCATCGAGTGAACGCGGTAGATGTTGTTGCATATCTGTTACAGGACGAGGAATTTCCACGCGCAACCACCCATGCCTTAATCACCCTGACCCATGTCCTGAAGAAACTCCCTAACAATACCAAAGTCGCGAAGCAGGTCGATAAGACACTGCGGTTTGTGCAGAAAGGCAGGGTAGATTTACTACTGGATAATGGCCTGCTGAAATACATCGATGACTTGCAGATGGAAATCGCTTCGATTCACCAAAAAATTGCGGATACCTGGTTTCTACCTAATAAATAAACCGTAGTCATTTGTAAATCACAGGCTCCCTGGCTGAAACACGAGACATGAAAAATTTTACCTGCGATTGTGGTCAAATCTTGTTTTTCGAGAACCGGCACTGTCTGCAATGCGGCAAGCAGGTCGGTTTCGATCCGCTAACGTTGACCATGAGTTCAAACATCTCCGGAGTTGTGGAGAATTTTTCTACGACATCGCACCGACTCTGTAAAAACTCTGCGGATTACAATGTCTGCAATTGGTTTGTCAGCGATCCCGCCGACGCCTACTGCATTTCCTGCGAATTGAATCACACCATTCCCAACCTTATGCAGCCGGACCGTAGGCGCTGGTGGCGAAGCCTCGAGCATGCCAAACGCCGTCTGATTTATTCTTTACTGTCGCTGAAACTACCGGTAATAGGTAAACGCCGGGAACAAAGTGGTCTCGCGTTTGAATTCATCGAGGACAAGCGCACCAATCCGGGAGTGTTGGAGGAACACGTCAACACAGGACATAGAGATGGTCTCATTACCATCAATATCACCGAAGCAGATGATGTCAGGCGAGAGATAAGCAGGCAATATACCGGCGAGTTATATCGAACCTTATTGGGCCATTTTCGCCATGAGAGTGGTCATTACTACTTCAACCGACTGGTGAAGTCGGACCCCACCATCGAAAAATTTCGGCAGCTGTTCGGTGACGAGACTGTAGACTATGCATCGGCACTGGAATACTACTACGCTAACAAATTGAATATCGATCGAGATCCCGACCTCATCAGCCATTACGCGCAGTCACATCCACTGGAGGACTGGGCGGAAGTCTGGGCTCACTACCTGCACATGGTGGACACGCTGGAAACCGCGGCTGCATTTCAATTGCGACAGGGCGCGGAACTGTTCGATGAATTTAATGAGAAGTTGGTGAAGTGGTCAAAATTGTCGATTATGTTGAACTCATTGAACCGGAGTATGGGCTTGGAGGATGCCTACCCTTTTGTATTGTCAGACCTGGCGCTCAAGAAACTTCGTTTTGTCCACGGCCTAATTTGTCCCAGTTAGCGGCCCATGCTATGGGCGGCATTTGCCGAAATGCTTCTTTCAGTCTTCTGTCCCACGTGCGGTTGAGGTCTCGCAGAAAATCGCTGTCGGCTTCAAAACGGTGCGGCGTATCCAATGCCATACTATCGGTCTTATAGATGAGCGCCTCCACCGGTGGTCCCACACCCAGGTTGCTGCGCATGGTGGAATCCATGGAGACCAGGGCACACATGGCGCAGGTGTCAAGGTCTAAATCTGGGGTCAGAATCCGGTCCAGAATGGGCTTGCCATATTTGCTTTCGCCAATCTGCAGGTAGGGAGTATCGGCGGAACTGGTTATATGATTGCCCTCGGGATATACCAGCAGGATTTCATGTTTATTGTCTCGAACCTGACCGCCGATGATGAATGTGGCTTCGAATTTTTTGCCTTCGATGGTTCTTCTATCCTGCTGTTCACGACTCAGATCACCGATATAATCGGCGGCGTCTTCGACGCTGGGCATATTCAGCAGGTTGCGCGTCGCATTTTTCTTGATGTCACTCTTGATCCTGGCGATGGTGGCTTGACTGGTGGCCAGATTGCCCGCAGTGAGAATGACGAATTGCTTGCGGCCATCGGCGCCGAAGCGAAACATCTTGCTGTAGGTAGACACCTGGTCTATGCCAGCATTGGTGAGGGAGTCAGAGCAGAATACCAAGCCGGCATCCACCGATACTGCTACACAATACGTCATATATTGAGTTTCTGATGTACCAGCGCCCAATCATACTAATTATGGGGATCGCTTAATAGAGACTATTGAGAATTTTTCAGATGTCCCTGCAACCCGCATGAATAGTGGGCCGGATGGGAATGAGGAATTATAACCGGCAGCGGAAAAGCCTCGTTAACGACCCTGAGACTCGGCGCTGGGCTAGTCGTAGTCGTACTCGCGGGCGATGCGTTTACTGTCCAGACGCTCTTCGATGCGGCGACGCAGTTTGGTGAATTGGGATTTGTCGGCGAGGTGGTCCTCAGCCAGGTGATTGTGGGTTTCATTCACAGCCGGCGCTTCTTCGTCTGGCAGCAGGATAGCCGGGTCCATGAAATCCTGGGTGTTCTCTGCTATGTCATCCCATTTCCATTCTCTGGCAGAATTTTCCATCTGTTGTTCCATGATGATTGTCTCCAATTTGATCGACATTGGGGAAATTCAAATAGGCATTAATTAGCTTATCGTTCGCTAGGCAGCGATTCTTCAATATTATTTTCGACGGCTTGATCGCGTCATGGTGCGGTCACCGCGGCCGGGGAATTAACCGGGAAGCGGGGCATGGGCGGATAAGGTGAAAGTTGGAATTGCGGTAAGCGGGGGCGGGTAACTAGCGGGAGCTGAGGCTGTCGATGGTTTCTTGCCGGAGCTGTTTCTTGGCAATTTTGCCGGCGGCGATACGGGGAAGTTGCTGATATTGGAAATAAAGCAATTCGGGAATTTTGAATCCGGCAATTTTTTCAGCCAGGAACTGTTTCAACTCTGGCGCTTCCAATTGGCTGTCTTCTCTTAGCATGATGCTGGCACAGAGCACTTCTCCCAGGCGCTCATCGGGAATGCCATAGACCGAAACTTCACTGACGGCGGGGTGTTCGGTGATCGCATATTCGACTTCGGCGCAGCCGATATTTTCACCGCCGCGGATAACGATGTCCTTGGCCCGATCGAGGATGATGACGAATCCTAGTTCATCCAGCTTGCCGATATCACCGGTATAGAACCAGCCATTCCTGATCACTTCGGCCGTGGCTTCCGGCTGATTCCAGTAGCCCTTCATGATCGTGGGTCCCTTGATGCAGATTTCCCCATCTTCCCCGGTTTCCAATTCCCTGCCGGCCTCATCATGGATAACCAAGGTTGTTACCGGAGGCGTCGGTCGACCCGTGCTATGGGGTCGTGATTCATAGAATTTGCCGGAAATGATCGCGCCGATGGCATTGGTTTCGGTAAGGCCATAGCCCAGACCGGGGATGGCCTGGGCGGGAAACTTGCCCAGCATCATGCTCAGGTGTTCCGGCGGCCGCGGTGCGCCACCGCTCTGGACGCCTCGCAGACTGCGCAGGTCGGTGCTGTCAAATTTGTCGGATTGCATCACCTCCCAGGTTTGGGTTGGCACCCCGTGCAGCACCGAGATGCGCTCAGCCTCGATTAACTCCAGGGCCCGATCGGCATCCCACTTGTACATCATGACGAGCTTGCGCTGATTGAGAAAACAGGCAAGAAATTGAGCGTGGCTGCCGGTGACATGAAACAGGGGCACATTGACCAGGATCGCGGGCGCGAATTCCGGATTTTCCTCCACCAGTTCAGGCCTCAGGATTTCGGTGACCTGTTTAACGAAGTACCAGGTATAGAGCGCGCTGACGATGTTGCGATGGCTGGAGAGTACACCCTTGGGATGGCCAGTTGAACCGGAGGTGTACATGATGGTGGCATTGTCCTCGGGCTCGACCTGCAAGGCGCTTATGCCTGCGGCAGACAGAGGTTCTACCGACTCGATCAGGCTATAGAATTCAGGGTAGGCAGAGGTGGCCGTCGGTTTGATGGTGATGACTTCGATATCGAGGTCATTCAAGTACGGGGATATCTGCTGGAGTCTGTCGGCATCGAGTAATACCAACTTACTGCCGCTGTCATCCAGTCCATATTTTATTTCTGGCCCCTTCCACCAGGAATTCATTGGTACTACCACGGCACCAACGGTGGTTATTGCCATGTAGCTGATACACCATTCGGGAGAATTGCGGGCACAGATCGCGACGCGGTCGCCCTTGTGGATGCCATATCTCTGCCTCAGGACCGCGGCGAGGCGAGCTGTCATATCCAGTGATTGGGCGAATGAAAATCGTTCTTCGCGGTAGACAAGGAAGGTGCGATCCGCGGCCTTTAAGCCAAGCTCGTAAACTCCTGCCAGATTTTTTGGCACATTTGAAAATACCTCCAGCTCCCGGCCGTCTATTGTTAAGGTTTCTGTAGCGAGAGGGGCACCTGGCGCTTTATGCGCAGCTCCGATATCTCTCAGTCGCTCCAGATCCGCTCGAATCTCATCATCGCTTATCATCGTCGTCTCAGTTACTCTACTCTGATTTTATTTCCAGGGTAACTTTGCCCATCACCCGGCGTTCGGTGAAAACCTCGAACGCAGCCACGTACTCAGACAACGGGAATGACTGGGTGATGATTGGCCGCAGTTTGTCTTCATCGTATAGCTTGAGAAGTTCGGTGAAGTTGCGTTCATAGGTATCCGGTTCCTCTTGTCGAAAGCGACCTAGAAATACACCGACCATGGAGGAACCCTTTAGCAGGGCCAGATTGGCCTTATATGCGGGAATGCGCCCGCTGGTGAAGCCGATGACCAATAGTCTGCCGTTCCAGTTAATGCAGCGGCAGCTCTGATCGAAGAGATCGCCACCGACAGGGTCATAGATTACGTCTGCACCGCGGCCGTCGGTAAGGGCCTTTACTTTTTCTTTCAACTCGCCGTCACCGTAATTCAGTAACTCATCCGGTTGCAGTTGGTTTACGAATTCCAGCTTTTCATCGGTGCTCGCCGCTGCGATTACCCGCGCTCCCATCAGCTTGCCCAATTCCACCGCAGCGAGGCCGACGCCGCCACTGGCGCCCAGGACCAGGAGTGTTTCACCGGCCTGTAGTCGTGCCCGTTGTTTCAGGGCGTAATAGGAAGTGGTATAGACCATGGCAAAACCGGCAGCGGTCTTGAAATCCATGTTGGTGGGGATTTTCCTCAGGCCTGCTGCCTTCACCACGACCTGCTCGGCGAGGCCGCCGAGACCAGGGATCGCCATGACACGATCGCCCGCTTCGAACCCTTTCAAGCCGGGGCCAACGGATTTGATGATACCGCCTACTTCGGAGCCTGGAGTGAAGGGCATGGGCGGTTGAAATTGGTACTTGCCTTGAATTTGCAGGCCATCCGGAAAGTTTAACGAGGCGGCATAGACTTCGACAATGGCTTCATCATCACCCGCAACCGGGTTATCGATCTCCTTTAAAACCAGATTTTCTGGCGGCCCGAAGGACTCACAAAGAATAGCTTTCATTGACTCACCTCGACTGCGAAGAAGCCGGATTCAATCACGAAACGCCGCCAAGGGCAAACGCCGGCGACGTGGATCACAACCCCGGGGATCGAATCGATTGTTTGTGTTGTTGGGATGGAGACAAACGCGTATATTGACAGGCCGATTTAGCTCGAGTCAAAATTGAAAATGGACGAATTTAAGCGGCAGGCCTACCTCAGCGCGATGGGGATACAGCTGTATTATCCCCGCAGCGCCCTGGTGGGAGCGAAAGCCTCGCCAGCTTCTCATCTGGCCTCATTAGTTACGCCGCCGCCGTCGGCAGCGTTGACCGTGGATGGTGAAGGGGCAGCACCGCAGCGCGCCCCCGGGAACAACGAAGGGATTATGCTCGAGCCCGAGAATGAGCCGGGGAAGGAACGCGAGCGGGAGGCCGAGTCTGGTGGAGAGTCCCAGGCAGGGCTGAAATTCGAGCTGTGTTACTACAAAATCAATGCTGAATTGGCGGTCATCGACGAGATTCCCCATCATTCGGGAGAAAAATCACACAGCCATTCTCTTGCCCTGCTACGGGCGATTCTGCTGGCCCTGGGTGTTGATGGCAAAGACTGCCAGTTTAAGCCAGTGACTTTTAGCTGGCCGCTGGCGGCTGCCCTGGAGATGAAGAGTGAACCGGCGCTGGAGGCGCGAAAGGCGCTGCTGGGGTTCATAAAAAAACGCCAGGAAATTGACCTGTTCAGGAACCTGTTAATATTTGCGGGTCAGATCGATGAAATATTAATGCTTGCCGAAGGCGGGGAAGAGGCGCGAGATTATCAGTTCGCCAATTGCAGCTACTACGTTACCATCACCAGCTCCCTGCGATCCATGTTGGCCTATCCAATGTTAAAACGCGATACCTGGCATCATCTGCAGCCTCTTCGCCAACGCCTTGCGGGATTAGGCGAATAATTCCTCTACCCGGTACTACCCATTGAACCCACATCCGAAATTGGAATTTTTTGCGCGTAATATGCGCTCGAGTGATTTAGACCTTGTGGTTAAAAATGAAGTCGACGCCTACGAGCACCCATGGACCAAACGTATCTTCATCGACTGCCTGCGATCCGGCTATCAGTGCTGGGTGTTGGCCAATAAGCAACAGATCATCGCCCATGGAGTGATGTCCGTGGCCAGCGGCGAGTGTCACCTGCTAACACTCTGCGTCAGCCCTGAATTTCAACGACAGGGATTTGCCAGGAAATTGTTTCAGATCTTGTTGGATCGGGCGTTTAAACTCGAAGCCAGCGTCTGTTTCCTCGAGGTGCGCAGCTCCAATGCCGGCGCCATAGCCCTGTATCGGTCGATGGGGTTTGCACAGGTTGGGGAGCGCAGGAATTACTACCCGAACCAGCGTACGGGCAGGGAAGATGCGTTGATCCTGTCCCGACAGTTACCACTGCGATGAGCGAGGTCAGGGTAAAATCGAGGCTGCCCTAGGTATCGTTCTCTCTCGATGCGGCGAGCCGGCGCAGGAGCCCGCCGAGCAGCTTGAAGACGGTGATGAGTAACAGCGCGCCGCCGATGATTGCTGCCAGCATGATGACTGTTGCAATTAGAATATTGAACATCTCCTGGCGGGAGATATCCTGCCAAATCGATACCCCCCAAAGGCAGGCGAGGCCTATGAAGATGCCGGCGATACTTGCGGCAGTTTTCTTACGAACATTAAGAAGTGAAAATATCAATATTGTGGCCTGTTATCCTTGTCCCGGTGGCTCGCCCTGCAATCCGGATAGCCGCTGCAACCCCAGAAGGCGCCGTTCTTGCCGGTGCGCTTGACCAGCAGCTGGCCACACTGGTGACAATGATAGGCGGTTTCGGGAATGCCCCCATTGTCGGCGAGAGTCACTTTACAACCTTTTGAGTAACCACTGCAAAACCAATAATCGCCATCGCCCCTGTCGCTGCGTACCAGTCGTCGAGTACAGACGGGACAACGATACTGGGCGTCGGGCTCCGGCGAGGGTTTACCGTCGAGGTCGTTAACGGTGGTGCGGCAGTCCGGATAGCCGGTACAACCCCAGAAAGGCCCCATCTTCCCCTGTTTCAGACGCAGAGGTTTCTTGCAGTCCGGGCAGAAGTGGAATTTCGAAGGGCTTGAATCGTGGCTCGGATCGGGCATGTGCAATCCGCAAAAGGCTCGATTAATTTTAAAGCTGGTGACTGCCTGTGCCACCGACTCTAAACGTCAAACATAGCCATATTTCTAAACCTCACCCAGCATCTTGTCAACTATTGGCAAACACTATTTCGCTAGTATTGCCTTCAGCGCCGTTACCAGGGCGGCGTTATCCGCCTCGCTTCCAATTGAGATACGCAGCCTGTCCCGTAGTCGATCCTCATCGAAATATCTCACCAGAATACCGCGCTGCTTGAGTGACTGGTAAAGATGTTCCGCTCCCACGGCCTGGGGAACTTCGCAGAGCAGGAAATTGGATTGACTGGGCAGACAGGGTAGCCCCAGTTGTGCCAGTGCCTGCAGCAATGTGCCACGTTCGGATCGTATTCTCGCCCAGCCCTGCCGGGCATAGTCCACCGAATCCAGCGCCGCTGCCGCCAGGCGTTGCGATATGGTATCTGTATTGTAACTGTCACGAGTCTTGGTCAGCATCGGCGCGATCAAGGACTTACAGGCAATGCCATAGCCGAAGCGAAGACCCGCCAGCCCATAGCCCTTGCTTAAAGAACGCAGAATCAGCAGGTTTTCATGGCGCCCTATCAGTGGGATCGAATCGTAGCCAAGCTCCGGGTCGATGAAATCCACATAGGCCTCATCGACAACCAGGACGCCCCCATAATTCCCTGCCAGTTCATCCAGGTACGCCACCGAAATCAGGGTGCCGGTGGGTGCCTGTGGATTGACCAGGATAGTAATCCTGGCCTGGACCTGCTGCAGCTGAGCGAGGAAATTTTCCGGCATCGACCAGTCCGCCTGCAAGTCGATTTCCGCCAGTTTGCAGCCTGCAATATCGGCGAGTACTCGATAGAGCGAGTAGCTTGGTTTGGTTATGGCGATCGTTTTGCCACTATCCACAAATGTGGTCAGTACTAGCCGTAGTAGCTCATCACCGCCGTTGGTAGGAATGATGTTGTGCTCGGAGACCTGGTGCAGCCTGGCGGCTGCCTGCCTGAACTGATCTGCCAGGGGCGGTGGATAGCGACGCAGGCTATCCACCTCAATACCGCGCAATGCCGCCGCGACTTCCGGGCTCGCAGGGTACGGGTTCTCGTTGGTATTGAGCTTGATGCTGTCGCCGTCGTCGGGTTGCTCACCGGGCGTGTAGCCTTGCATCTTCTCGATATTGGGCCGTTCGAAAGTCATAAGCAGGAATTACTTTCACCGTGAACGCAGGAAAGCATGCAGGGTAAAGGGATTTCGCGTTTTCAGCAACATTTCAAAAAAAGGGAGGCGGAGTCAGAGATACCCCGACTAAAGTTCGGGTGAATTCCAAAAGATTCGAATAAAAAGGATCCTGTGCTTCTTGATGGAACAAACCGAACTTATGTGTCGTTTGTCCGCGAAGTTGAGTTGCCTAGTCCCCTTGCGCACGCCCATATATCCTTCACTTTAGCCAGCGC